>NZ_JACJEW010000034.1:17653-54394 GCF_014164315.1 Pseudoalteromonas sp. SG44-1 | reverse complement strand
CACGCCAAGCGCTGCTAATTCAGACAGTGATAACTGGCATTGCCATAATTTATTAAGCGCTAAAAGTGTGCTGGCCGCATCTGAAGAACCACCACCAACGCCGCCTCCCATTGGTAATATTTTAGTTAAATTTATTTTTGCGCCAAAAAGGGAATTTGTGTGTTTTTGTAATAAAACGGCCGCTTTATAGATCAAATTATCTTTTAGGGGGATATCGGTGGTGTCACCAGTGACTTCAATTTCAGTTGTTTCAGTCAAAGTAAATGTGAGTTGATCGCCATAATTTAAAAAAGTAAATAAGGTTTCCAGTTCATGATAGCCATCTTCACGACGGCCATTAATGTGTAAAAATAAATTGAGCTTGGCAGGAGCCAATAACGAAAATGAAGTCATAGTGTGCGTAGTCATGTTAGTTAAAGTGCCACTCGTAAAGTTGAATTTTTATTTTAATATCTTGGTGTTTTAACGTGAGCTTTTTAGGTAACCAAAATCCGGCGTATTGTTGGTAATCAGCGTAGCTTATTTGCCATTGATCGCCATCGGGTGCGTGCCAAGTTACATTTTTTGCTCGGCCTAGTGCATCAACTTGCAAACTTGGATCGTCAACAGTGCCTTTTAACCAATTATCGGCGCTGTCCATCGGTATATTAAAACCAGTGAGCCTAGCAAGCAGGCGCGATGCATTAATGTCATGGTAAATGTGATCATCGTATTCAAGTTCAGCGCCGTTAGTATTTTGTGTTAATGCTAAAACACGGGTACCGATAAAACTCGTTAGAATAAGTTGGTTTAACTGTTCTTGTTGTTGCCAATTTAAGTTTGCTGATTGGCGTTCATCTGGACTAATAAAAGCCAGTTTTCCTTCAACTTGCCAATTGGTTTGTTGTGATAATTGCGACTTCCAATCGTCATAAAGAGCTGTTTGAGGGCTAATTTGCTGCGCACAACCACTTAAAAATAAAAAAAATATGAGTAAAATCAAATATAGTCGAATCAAATGTCGTTCCTTACTTTCCATATTCCGCTGATTTTTGGTAAAATTATCGTCTTTCGAGCACGGCTTAGCAATATTTGGCACATATGACCATAGTAGCACTTGGTATTAATCATAAAACCGCATCTGTAGAATTACGCGAAAAGGTTGCCTTTTCGCCTGAGCAATTGTCAGAAGCATTACAGCAACTGAGCGATCACGATCAGTTTAATGAAGCGGTTATTGTGTCCACATGTAACCGAACAGAAATCTATTGTAGCCTCGCTCAGCAAAATTCCCAAATACTGTTGCAATGGTTAGCTAGTTTCCACGGTTTGGATGAATACGAACTGAGCAGTAATGTATATTGTCATCAAGATAATGATGCTATCAATCATTTAATGCGTGTGTCATGTGGCCTAGATTCTTTGGTGCTAGGTGAACCGCAAATTCTTGGTCAAATAAAGCAAGCTTATAATAGCGCCAAAAATCACAATTCGGTGAGTGTGGTATTTGACCGGTTATTTCAAAAAACCTTTTCGGTAGCAAAACAAGTAAGAACGGAAACCGATATAGGCGCCAGTGCGGTGTCTGTTGCTTATGCTGCGGTTAATTTAGCTAAACATATATATGGCAAGTTAGATAAAACCAAAGTGCTATTAATTGGTGCCGGGGAAACAATTGAGCTGGTAGCGAAACATTTATATCAAAATGAACCACAACAGATCACCGTGGCGAATCGCACCATAGAGCGTGCACGCCTTCTGGCAGAAGATGTTAATGCCGACGTTATTGCGTTAGCGCAGTTACCTGAACGCTTACATCAGGCGGATATAGTGATCAGTTCGACAGCAAGTACTTTGCCAATTATTGGTAAAGGGGTAGTTGAACAAGCGCTAAAACAACGCCGTAATAAGCCAATGTTATTTATTGATATTGCAGTACCGCGCGATATTGAAAGCCAAGTTGGTGAATTAGATGCGGCCTATTTGTATTCGGTTGATGACTTACAGGCAATAGTAAGCGAAAATATCGCTTCAAGAGAACAAGCCGCCGATGAAGCGCAAGTGATTATTACCCAGCGCTGTGCGGAATTTGTGATGTGGATGCGTTCACTCGACTCTGTCGATCTGATCCGCTCTTATCGCCAAGATGTACACGATATTAAGTCTGAGCTGGTTGATAAGGCAATAAGCCAATTAAACACTGGTAAAGACGCAGAAAAAATTATTTTAGAGCTGGCCAACAAGTTAACCAACCGCCTAATGCACGCGCCTACCCGTGCAATTCAAGATGCGGCTAAAAAAGGTGAAGTTGCTCAGTTAAGCCAATTAAAGAAAATGTTAGGTATTGATCAGGAATAGCAGTTACATGAAAGAGTCCGTTTATCGTAAGTTAGAAACCTTAGTAGAGCGTTATGAAGAAGTACAAGCGCTGCTAAGTGATCCGTCAGTTATTAGCGACCAAAATCGTTTTCGTGCGCTTTCAAAAGAATATTCTGAGTTGGAAGAAATTGTTAAAGCATTTTTAGGCTATCAGCAAACACAAGATGATGTTGCTACAGCAGAAGAAATGCTAAAGGATTCGGATCCTGATATGCGTGAGATGGCGCAAGAAGAATACAAAGAAGCCAAAGCGCAAATCCTTGCTATCGAAGATCAAATACAAGTGTTGATGCTACCAAAAGATCCGCGCGACAATAATAATGTGTTTTTAGAAGTACGTGCCGGCACGGGAGGCGATGAAGCGGCCATTTTTGCTGGTGATTTATTCCGTATGTATACCCGTTATGCTGAAACTAAAAAATGGAAAGTAGAGATTGTGAGCACCAATGAAGGTGAGCACGGTGGTTACAAAGAAGTCATTGCTAACATTAGTGGTGAAGGCGTGTACGGGCAATTGAAGTTTGAATCAGGTGCTCACCGGGTACAACGTGTGCCAGAAACTGAATCGCAAGGACGAGTACATACCTCTGCGTGTACTGTTGCGGTAATGGCTGAAGTGCCAGAAGCTGAAGCGATTCAAATTAATACCGCTGATATTAAAGTTGATACGTTCCGTGCCTCAGGTGCCGGTGGTCAGCACGTTAATAAAACTGACTCGGCAATTCGTATTACCCACTTACCAACAGGTGTAGTAGTTGAGTGTCAAGATGAACGTTCACAGCATAAAAATCGCGCGAAAGCGATGTCAGTGCTTGCTGCACGTTTACAACAAGCGGAAGATGAAAAACGCCACGCGGCTGAAGCATCAGAGCGTCGTAACTTAGTCGGTAGCGGTGACCGTTCGGAACGTATTCGTACTTATAACTATCCGCAAGGACGTATTACAGATCACCGTATCAATCTCACTTTATACCGTTTAAATGAGGTAGTTGCCGGCGACTTAGGTTGTGTGATTGAGCCGCTAATGCAAGAGCATCAGGCTGATTTACTAGCCGCTATGGGTGATGAGTAATCGTGACCGACACGATCGAAAGTGCTGTTTCGCGTGCTACTTTGCTGCTGCAAAGTAGCAGCGATAGTGCTAAATTAGACGCTCAAGTATTATTGCTCGACGTATTACAAAAACCACGTAGCTACTTATTTAGCTGGCCAGAACAAAAGTTAACACCGCAACAACAACAGCTATTTGAAAGTTATTGTCAACGTCGCTTAACAGGTGAGCCAGTGGCTCATATAACGGGCACGCGTGAATTTTGGAGTTTGCCACTGCAGGTTAATCCCACTACGCTGATCCCTCGCCCAGATACCGAAACACTGGTTGAATATACGCTCAGTTTGCCTTTACCTGTGGCCGCTAAAGTGCTTGATTTAGGCACTGGGACTGGTGCAATTGCGCTTGCACTTGCCAGCGAAATGCCACTTTGGCAAATCACAGGGGTTGATAGGGTTGCTGATGCTGTAGCGCTTGCGAATACAAATAAGCAGCGGTTAGGCTTTATTAATGTAGACTTTGTGCAAAGTGATTGGTTTAGCCAAGTTACAGCACAACAGTTTGATCTAATAGTTAGTAATCCGCCGTATATTGAATATGATGATATTCACTTAAATCAAGGTGACGTTCGTTTTGAACCTCTTTCTGCGTTAGTTGCCGATGATGACGGTATGGCTGATATAAAGTATATTATTACTCAAGCACGCAATTTTTTAACGTCAAATGGTTACCTTGTCATTGAGCATGGTTATCAACAAAGTACTAAAGTGCATAGTTTTTTTGCACAAATGGCGTATACAAATATACTTACAGTTAAAGACTTAGCAAATAACGATCGTGTAACGCTCGCACAGTGGCCGGGATAATTATAAAAATTACAGTGCGAGAGCAAAATAAACGCCTTTGAGGACTCAGTATGATGGATGATTTTTTGTTTTCGGATGAACCACAAGAAGTAGAAAGTGAAGTAGTTAAGGGGACATGGAAAGTCATCATTGTTGATGATGAGCCTGAGGTTCATGCTGTCACGAAATTGGCATTAAGTGATTTTGAGTTTCAAGACAAGCGTTTAGAGTTTATTAGTGCATACTCAGGGGCTGAGGCTAAAGTACAAATAGATAATAATCCCGATGCTGCAATTGTACTGCTTGATGTGGTGATGGAAACCGACGATGCAGGTTTGAAAGTCGCGCAATATATTCGTGAAGTCGCTAAAAATAATCATATCCGTATTATCCTTCGTACTGGTCAACCCGGCCAAGCGCCAGAGCGCCAAGTTATTGTTAATTATGATATCAATGACTACAAATCAAAAACTGAACTTACCGCACAAAAACTATTTACTGTAGTGATGTCGAGCTTACGTTCTTATCGCGATATTTTATCGATTGAACAATCTCGTCAAGGGCTTGAAAAAATCATTAAAGCATCTCGAGATATTTTTTCAGCGCACTCACTTGATCATTTTATTGAAGGGGTGATGCAACAATTAACATCGTTGCTCGGCACTGTTGATCAAGCAATGTACGCCACCAGTTTAGTGGCAGGTAACCCACAAGATAATCAGCATAAATTAGTGGTATTTTCTGGGCGAGGCGATTTTGAACGCAGCGAAGGTAAAGCAATTGAAGAGGTATTAAATACCGAGCAGCTATCAGCATGTAAACAAGCATTTAGAGATAAAAACATTGTTTATAAAGACAATTATTTGTTTGCATACTGTTGCAGCGAACATAATCATAATTCAATGCTTTTTATATCCGGTATTCCACACGACTTATCGGATACACAGCGCCATTTGATTGAAATATTTTCGCAAAATGTACAGTTAGCGTATGAGAATGTGCAATTACAATCCGAGGTCGAAGCAACTCAGCAAGAATTAGTGCTTCGTTTAAGCGAAGCTCTGGAGCAGCGTTCAACCGAAACGGGCAATCATGTTAAGCGGGTTTCGCATATATGTCATACTTTAGCACTGGCGTATGGTTTATCGAAACGTGAGGCTGACTTAGTTCGTTTAGCGTCGCCACTTCATGATGTTGGAAAAGTGGGTATTCCTGATGCTATTTTAAATAAGCCGGGTAAATTGACCTCCGAAGAGTGGGACATCATGAAAACGCACACTCAAAAAGGTTACCTCATCTTACAAGATTCTCGTCGTGAAATCGTTAATGCAGGTGCTCAAATTGCACGTGATCACCATGAAAAATGGGATGGTTCAGGTTACCCACAAGGGATCCAAGGAGAAGACATTCATATTTTTGGCCGTATAGTGGCGATTGCCGATGTGTATGATGCGCTGCGCCATAAACGCTGTTACAAAGAAGCGTGGACGCTTGATGATGTCGTTAATGAAATCAATCAGCAAAAAGGCAAACACTTTGAGCCTAAACTGGTCGATGCATTTAACGACAACCTAGCGGAGCTTGAAGAAATTTTAATGCGTTTTCCAGATTAAAAAATAATACCCAGTGCATTGAACTGGTGAGTTATTTAACGCATTAGAATAGGCATGTTTAACAACATTGGTACAATTTCTTTTTTAACATTAATGAGTAGTTAGGGGCATATGGATTATTTAGCAGTCAAACACACACACATGGCAATTGCAGTTTTAAGCATTGTTCTATTTTATCTACGTTCATTTTCTCGCCTCGGCAGTGGTGCAATCGCTAAAAATAAATTGGTATTTATTGGTAGTCACGCAACCGATACGTTTTTACTTATTTCAGCCTTCGCGCTGATGGCTATTGCAAAAATTAATCCACTAGAACAAACCTGGCTGCTTGAAAAGATTATTCTTGTAGTGGCGTATATTGCACTGGGTATTATTGCCAGTAAACAGCAAAAAACCAGTATAAAAATTGTGTTTTTAGTTGTTACGACTGTGGTCATTGCCTTCATTGGTAAGCTAGCGGTTGCCAAAACAGCGTTTATTTTGTAACTAAAGGTGTTCAAAGGCTGCACTAAACAGTCTTTGAACGTTAATCTAACGTGCTACGTTGGTATCTGTGTAAAAAAATAGGTAAACTAGTCATTCATTTTCTATTAAAGATGTTGCCGTATTAATGACCACCCCTTGGTTTGAAGATCAAAATGAATCCTATCAAGATGAGGCTTTTGACACATTCGTTCCCCAAGCGTTGTATCGTTGTATAAGCGCTGAAGCGAAGTGGGATCCTCAAGCTGATTTAAGTGATAGCTTTGCCACACTGAGCGACTTTGAAAATCAAGTCACCGAACTATGCCAACAATACCCTGATATTCACGAACGGTTTGATGCGCTAGTTGATATGTTTTTTACTCAGTGGTTATTTAGCGTATCCAGTTTAAAAGTCCCAGAATACACCTTAAATAGCTTTAGCTATATGCTAAGTATGCGCAGTGGTTCTGAAACAACACTGGGTATTTTATTATGCCATTTGCTGAACCATGCAGGTTTTGATGCAAATGTAACGATTAATAATAGTGAAATAAATGTCCATGTTGCTATTAGCGATGAGGAAGGTTATTTACTTGAGCCGAGTTCAGGTCAACAAAGTTGGTATATTATTCCTGAAAACGCCAGTGAAGAAAATGGTGATGAGCAAGAGCCGCTTGAGCTCATTTTTGACGAAGAAGTGTATAAGCTTTATCTAGCACAACAAAAGTGGGCCTTTATTAGCAGTAATAAATTTGGTCATGCTTTGAGCTGTGTTGAGATGCTGATGGAGCTAATAGGCGATGACCCGTACGAAAGACGCGACAGAGGCTATTTACTTAACCAGCTTGATTGTCCGAAAATGGCACGTGACGACTTACAATTTTTTATCGATGAGTGTCCAGATGATCCTGCAATTGATATTATTCAGCATCAACTTGAAGAACTTGAAGATAATCACAAAACTCACCATTAACTTTTAAGGAATTTACATGGCTGACGCCCATACTGCCCTGATCACCAATGACGCGGTTGTCTTTGGTTTATTAGCAGTAATATTAGGCTTTATTTTTAAAACATCGAACAGTCAAAATAGCGCACTGAAAAAGTTTTACAAATATGTCCCAGCATTATTACTGTGCTATTTTTTACCTTCACTATTGAATACTTTTGGCATTGTTGATGGTCATTCATCTAATGTGTACTTTGTAGCATCACGTTACTTGCTTCCGGCGTGCTTAATTTTACTGACCATTAGTATTGATTTACGTGCCATTATTAATCTTGGTCCGAAAGCATTAATTATGTTTTTAACCGGTACTGCGGGTATTGTGATCGGCGGCCCGTTGGCCATTTTGATCATGAGCGCAGTGTATCCAGAAGCAGTCGGTGGTCATGGCCCTGATGCAGTATGGCGTGGCATGACCACGATTGCTGGAAGCTGGATTGGTGGTGGTGCAAACCAAGCATCGATGAAAGAAATGTTTGAAGTTGGCGGAGATATATTCTCAGCAATGGTTACGGTAGATGTGATTGTCGCTAATTTATGGATGGCAGTATTACTGTTAATGGCTGCCAACCATAAAGCCATTGATGCGAAAACAGGCGCGGATACTAGCGCGATTGAAGAGTTAAAAAATCGCGTTGAAAAATACCAAGCCGAGCACGCACGTCTGCCAACACTCAATGATTATATGCTGATCATTGCAATTGCATTTGGTATTACCGGTCTGGCGCATTTTTGTGCAGACTTTTTAGGACCTTACTTTGGCGCTAACTTTCCATGGGCACAAGAATATAGCTTAAACAGTAAGTTCTTTTGGTTAATTGTTATTTCGACGACCATAGGTATTGCATTGTCGTTTACTAAAGTACGTCATATTGAAGCCTTTGGCGCATCTAAAGTAGCCTCCAGCTTTTTATATATTTTAGTGGCATCAATTGGCCTTCATATGAATATTACGGCTATATTTGAATCACCTATGTATTTCGTTATTGGCTTAATTTGGATGCTTACCCATGCCAGTTTAATGTTAATTGTGGCAAAAATAATTAAAGCGCCGCTATTTTATATGGCCGTTGGCTCACAAGCGAATGTGGGCGGTGCGGCATCGGCACCAGTAGTTGCTTCGGCATTTCACCCATCGCTTGCGCCAGTTGGGGTATTATTAGCCGTTCTGGGCTATGGCGTAGGCACGTATATGGCATATATTTGTGGTTTAATGATGCAAGCAGTTGCACCTTAAGGAATAAAAATGAACAACCATTTAATTAAAATTAATGATATTGAACTGGCAAACGAAAAACCGTTTGTATTGTTCGGTGGCATGAATGTACTTGAGTCTCGTGATTTAGCAATGCGTATCGCTGAGCATTATGTAGAAGTGACCACTAAGCTTAATATTCCTTATGTGTTTAAAGCGTCATTCGATAAAGCAAACCGTTCATCAATTAATTCATACCGTGGTCCAGGCATGGAAGAAGGCTTAAGGATTTTTGAAGAAATCAAAAAAACGTTTAATGTTCCTTTGATCACTGACGTCCATGAGCCGCATCAAGCAGCGCCTGTGGCAGAAGTGGTTGATGTGATCCAATTACCAGCATTTTTGGCGCGCCAAACAGATTTAGTGGTCGCAATGGCGAAAACGGGCGCAATTATTAATGTTAAAAAGCCACAATTTTTAGCCCCGCACGAAATGCGCCACATCATTACTAAATTTAATGAAGCGGGTAATAACAATGTTGTATTGTGCGAGCGTGGCTCAAGCTTTGGTTATAACAACTTAGTCGTTGATATGCTGGGTATGGATGACATGAAACCAATGGCTCCGGTTATTTTTGATGCCACTCATGCTTTACAACGTCCAGGTGGGCGCAGTGATTCTGCCGATGGTCGTCGTGCACAAGCGGCAGAACTTGCTCGCAGCGGCATGGCATTAGGGTTAGCGGGTTTATTTATTGAAGCGCATCCTAATCCTAATGAAGCTAAATGTGATGGCCCATGTGCACTTGCATTAAGTAAGTTGGAAGGCTATTTAAGTCAAATGAAAGCCGTGGATGATTTAGTTAAAAGCTTTGGCCCATTGGATACCAGCGCCAGCGACTTGTAATCGCAAAGCGTGATAAGAAAAGCGACGAAAGTCGCTTTTTTTATGTCTTGAATATACACTTCCTTGGCATGTGTATATAATCTTATCCATAAGAAAAACTAATTCTAAGTTTGATCACTATGTCTCGACGTGTTCCGCCACTAAACGCATTAAAAGCATTTGAAGCTGCTGCTCGCCATTTGAGTTTTACTAAAGCGGCTGAAGAGTTATACGTCACACAGGCGGCGGTAAGTCATCAAATAAAAACTTTAGAAGAGCATCTTGGCTTAAAACTATTTTTGCGAAAAAACCGTTCTTTATTACTCACCGAAGAAGGCCAAGGTTACTTTTTAGATATTAAAGAAATATTTACTCAGCTAATTGATGCTACCGAAAAGCTATTAGCCCGTGGTGCAAAAGGCTCATTAACCGTGAGTTTAACGCCCAGCTTTGCTATTCAATGGTTAGTGCCACGCTTGAGCTTATTTAACGAACTGCACCCTGAGATAGATGTACGAATAAAAGCCCAAGATCAAGACGAAAACTCACTCACCGATGATGTTGATGTGGCTATTTATTATGGCCGTGGTCATTGGAGTGGCGTGCAAACGCATAAACTGCATACAGAATACCTAGTGCCTTTGTGTAGCCCTATGCTATTAACAGGGCCAAAGCCGCTGGATCAGCCAAGTGATTTGGCAAACCATACTTTATTACATGATACCACCCGTAAGAACTGGAAAACGTGGATGAAAACCGCCGGTGTACGTAATGTGCAAGTAAACCAAGGACCAATATTCAGTCACTCATCAATGGTGCTGCAAGCAGCTGTGCATGGTCAAGGCGTTGCTATTGGTAACAGTGTGCTTGCTAAACCTGATATTGATGCAGGACGTTTAGTTATTCCGTTTAACCACAGTTTAGAAAGTAAAAATGCGTACTATTTAGTAAGTCGTGAAACGCAATCTGAATTAGGCAAAATAGTATCGTTTAAGCAGTGGATGCTGAGTTTAGTTGAACAAGAGCAAGAGTATTAATATGACTATCGAGTGGATTAAAAGTGACCAACAACCCGCTTTGGCACAATTTATTTTTGCCCATGGTGCTGGAGCCGCTAGTGATTCAGAATTTATGCAGAAAATGGCAAGCTTGCTGGCAGAAAAAGGTATTGATGTTGGCTTATTTGACTTTGAATATATGCAAATAGCCAAGCAAAACAATAAGCGTCGCCCGCCAGATCGTGCGCCTAAATTACTGCAATACTTTGCACATATATTAACCTTTGTACAGCCAAGCTTACCGTTATTTATTGGTGGCAAGTCAATGGGCGGGCGGATGGCATCAATGCTTGTCAGTGAAGAGCGAGTAACAATGCCACCAATTTCAGGCGTATTGGCATTTGGCTATCCATTTCATCCACCAGGCAAGCCTGATAAATTACGCATTGATCATTTTGGTAAAATACCATGCCCGTTTATGGTGCTCCAAGGCGAGCGCGATACATTTGGTACCCGTGACGAATTAACACAGCTACAACTGGATAAACGCCCAGAGTTTGTGTGGCTAGCTGATGGCGATCATTCCTTAAAACCACGCAAACGCAGTGGCTTTACAGAGTTAGGTAATGTGCAAACTGCCGCTGAGCACGCTGCTAGTTTTATCAAACAGCATATTTAAAGGCATCTTTAGCAGGAAAAAAATCATGATTAAACTATTTTTAATGACTGGCAGTTTATTTTGCATGCTATCAGTGGTGTTGGGCGCCTTTGCGGCTCATGGTTTAAAAAGCCGTGTTTCTGAATATGCTATTGGCATATTTAAAACTGCGGCAGAGTATCAGATGGTGCATGGCCTTGCGTTAATTGCGATTGCCATTTTAATAAAATGGGGAATTAACCTCACATCGGCTGGTTGGTTTATTATTGCTGGTATTTTGTTGTTTAGTGGCAGTTTATATTTATTAGCAATCACCGGTTATAAGTGGCTTGGCCCCATCACACCCGTTGGTGGTTTATGTTTTATTATTGGTTGGACTATTTTATTAGTGCAAGTAGCACGGTTTAAATTTTAATAGAGAATATCGCTCAAAAGAGCAATTAAAGGGTTTTTATGTCAAGTGTAGTGATTTACTGCCGTAGTGGTTTTGAAAATGATGCCGCTGCAGAAATAACATTTCATGCCGCAGAGCAAGGTTTTGCTGGGTATGTAAAAGCAAAGCCAAATACCGGCTATGTTATTTACGAATGTTTTGAAGCGCAGCATAGTGATGAAATCATCAAAAAGGTTGATTTCAAAAATATGGTATTTGCCCGTCAGTGGTTTGCCGGCACTTTACTTGAAAACATGCCCGTCGAAGACCGTGTTGGCGAAATAGTAAAAGCAGCGGTCGATTTTCCACTTTGCTCAGAGCTACGGGTAGAAACACCCGATACCAATGAAGGCAAAGAGTTGTTAACTTTCTGCAAAAAAATCTCTACCCCACTTAAAAAGGCTTTAGAGAAACAAAACACCGTGTTACGTGAACCTAAAGCCAATCGCCCCGTAATGCACATCATGTTTTTAACTAATAACACCGCGTTTGTCGGTCATTCATATAGTTATAATAATTCCCCATTTTTTATGGGAATATTACGACTAAGAATGCCAAGTGATGCACCGAGTCGCTCGACCTTAAAACTGGATGAAGCGTTTAATGTGTTTATTGCGGAAAAAGATCGTGAAGCGCGGGTTCAAGCCGGTATGCGCAGTGTTGACTTAGGTGCCTGCCCAGGTGGTTGGACGTATCAACTAGTGCGTCGCGGTATGTTTGTTAGCGCCATTGATAACGGCCCAATGAATGATGATTTAATGCAAACAGGTCAAGTTAAGCACTTCCGTGTTGATGGTTTTAAATACCGCCCTGAGAAAAGAAATATTACTTGGTTAGTATGCGATATGGTAGAAAAACCAACCAAAGTAACCAGTCTTATGATTGATTGGGCGGTCAACGCATACGCGAAAGAACTTATCTTTAACTTAAAGCTGCCAATGAAAAAGCGCTTTGACAGTGTGTATGAGTGCTTAACGATGATCAAAGAAGAGCTTAATAAATACGGTATAAGCTATGAATTACAAGCTAAGCATTTATATCATGACAGAGAAGAGATCACAGTACATCTGAACGTGACAAAAGTGCCGCAAAGCCTATATAGCTAATTAATTTTAGTGCGGCATGAATACTGGCTAAATAAAGGTAAAAATTGATGTATAAAAACCAAAAAGTAATCTTGCGATTACGCGCTAACATTCCATCGTTTGAATGTGTTGAAGGTTGTCATGATTGTTGCGGTCCAGTGACAACATCATCTGAAGAAATGTCTCGATTACCGGTAAAAAGCGATGCAGAGCACGAAGCGGCATTAAATGAATTTAATTGTGTACACTTAGGTCCAAAGGGATGCACTGTATATGATGAACGGCCATTAATTTGTCGTTTGTTTGGCACAACTCCAAGGATGCCATGCCCAAATGATCGCGCTCCAGAGCAGCCAGTTGATCCTAAAATTGAGCGCGAAGTGCATCATTTCATCGCTAATACACGGCAAGTTTTAGTGTAAATAGTGCTGCAAATAGGGGACTTAATAATGGCTTATATTGTCGTCCCCTCTGAGCGTTTTATTCGCGATACTTAGGGCGGTATTGATCAACCCACAAGCGAGTTGCGCCGCACACAGCGACTGGCATAACAATTAAATTCACGATAGGAATGGCTGTAAGCAACAATACGGCTAAGCCGAATCCATACGAGAGAGTTTGTTTTTGTTTTAAGTCTTCTTTCATTTCTTTAAAGCAAATTTTGTGATTATCAAACGGATAATCTTTGTATTGCACGGCATACATCCAACAGGTAAACATCACCCATAACACTTGGCCGATAACAGGTAATATCCACAGTAAGATAAAAAAGCCAATGGCACGTGGTAGGTAATAGCACAACTTAGTCCACTCACGGCCAAGCATTCGTGGCACATCTTTCACTATCTCCGCTAAGCCATCATCATTAATTTTTTGACCTGTTAAATACAGCTCTACTTTTTCACTGAGTAAGCCGTTAAAGGGCGCGGCGATGAAATTAGTGATCACCGAAAACAGCATACTGTAGCTAAATAAAATCACTAATACTGCAATAGGCCACATCAGCCACTCCAGCCAACTTAACCACGTTGGTAATAGATCATTTAAATAAGCAAACCCATCGGTAAGCCAGCCATATAAAAAGAATAATGAGCTACCAAAAAGCACGATATTGATTAATAAAGGAATAAATACAAATCGCTTCAAGCCTTTTTGGGTAATTAATTTGAAGCCCGAAAAAAAATATTCCATACCTTGTGTAAACTGCACGCTAAAACCTCTGATCATATCGACATTGCCCTCAGTATAAATTGCTCAGATATTTTGAACAGTATTTTTGCGTAACAAAGTGTTTAATATCTAATGAGCAATAGAGTGTATGGTCTAAAAAGCATTATCTTTATATTGATAGAAAAATCGGAGTTACTGATTGAATCGCAACAAACACTGGGATATGGTTTATATATCAACAATAATAAATTAAACGAGAGATGTTATCGGCTCGTTTATTACGCAGGAAGCTTTAAATGACTATGAAAAAGTTATATCTGTTTGCATTGTTACTAATGCCGCTGGTAAGTCAGGCTGATGTTACTGATTTGCAAAGTAAAATGATGCGTTTAGATACAGCACTTTTTGATTCTTTTAATCATTGTAATAACCCAGTACAACTTGCTAAGCACGCGAGCTACTTCGCGGAAGGTGTTGAGTTTTATCATGATAACGGTGGAGTTACCTGGGATCGCAATTCCATGATAGCTAATACTAAACAATATGCATGTGGCAAGTATACGCGGGAGTTGGTCAGCGGCACGTTTGAAGTGTTTACCATTAAAGATTTTGGTGTGATGACCAAAGGAACTCACATATTTTGTCAAAATGGCGGCAATAAATGTGACGGTAAAGCTGATTTTGTGATGCTTTGGCATGACTTAGGCGACAAATTAGAAATTACTCGAGTATTGAGTTATGGGCACCGTAGTAATATGGATAATAAATAAGGGAGCTTGCGGTTAAACTACCGCTTAACTATGTTGTTGCTCTGTGGGTGATGCTGTCATTTAGGTATATACTAGCAGCCTTTTAAAAATGAGTGACGTTAGATGTCTAAGATATTTATTATCGGTCTGCCTCGAACCGGCACCACGAGCATCAGTGTTGCGTTGTTAGAAATGGGCTTGTTGGTTGCGCATACCGCGTTTACTAAAAAAGCGTTTGAAATAGCTGATGCTATATCTGACGCACCGTGTTTTAGTGACTATATGCATTTAGACGGGTTATTTCCTGGTGCTAAGTTTATTTATTTAAACCGAGACCTAAAAGCATGGTTGCCATCCATCACGATGCTGCTTGAAAAAATGGCGCCACATCTTGATCTTAAAACAGGGCACTTTAGCCCGGTTCTAAAGCGCAGCTTTCATCAAACGTTTCCCTCTATTTACCCGTTGAGTGAGCGCGATTTGGCTGCTTGTTATACTAAACATCAGCAGGCGGTATTTAAGTATTTTAAAGATCGTGATGATTTTTTATCGCTTGATGTGAGCGAACCTGGCGGCCTGTTGAAGCTAAAACAGTTTTTGGGAATGTCGCCAGATGGCGATACTGACTTTGCGAAATTAAATGTTGGCCGTAATGTGGCAAACTGGCGTGAGTATAAACACCCTAATAAGGTGAATGCCAACTTAGCCGGAGCAGAGCACCGTAAGTTCTTTAATTACGGTTGATTTTCAGCTGATTGTGGCTCTTCACTATCTACTGAACTACGAATGTTGCCACTGCTGTAAAAGGTAAGATCACCGATTAATTCAGGAACTAGTCGCTCGCTATTATAATCATAAATTTTATTCATTTGTGTTACGTGGAATGCGCCTTCTATCCGAGCAATATTATTTATTGCCCATGCCTCAACTGAATCTGAGCGAGTAAACTGCTCGGGCATTTTTTCTTTATCATCAAGTAGTGTTTGCCATAATTCGTTTTGGATCTGTGCGGGACTCCCTGTGAATTGCTCTAGCGCATCGTTTATCCAGCCCATGCCAATGTCGTTATAGGCGTTTAAGATATTGTTATAAAGCTCACGTCTATTAGAGTCAGAGCTAATATTATCTTGTTGTGCAACAAACTTACCATTATCCATTTGGTAATACTGCTTATTGGCTTGATAATTAGTTTGCTGTGCAAGGTAACTAAATAAGTTAGGTTCTTGGTCTTTATCAACTTCATTGAGCATTGCCAATACATCATCCGTTTGATGGTTTTTAACTAAGCTCATCATGTCGATGATACCACTGCTTTGTGTAAGCGTACTGTCAGATAAGTGGTCATTTAACTGCATAAGTTGATCTTCGCTGAGGTTTTTTTCTATTAATAAATTGGTGTAGTCATTTGCCAATTCATATTTTGCACTGTTAGCCTTATAGTTTGATTTAAACCAGTTTATGGCTTCAGGCATACTGATCATTTCGACTCTTTCATTACCATGCTCATTTTCACCTAATGGTGACACCGGCTTCTTATAATCATTCCCTTGTTGTAATAATTTATCCATTGTTGCAAGGGTACTGCTCAAGGCATCATCTGACAGTTTGCTTAAAGATGAAATTAACTGTGCACTGTTGTTGTTGTTTTCTGTGCCAAAGTGATAGCTAGATGTTGTAACAACAAATTGACTAAATACAGCAAGCTCTTCATCACTCATTTTTTGCACCAAATCAAGTAGTTCTTGTGTTGGTTTTAGGTGTTGGAACATAAATTTATGTTCACCTTCAAGCCGGTCTACTTGATCTAAAAAAGCATTTATATCATCGGGATCTGTAAAGTCACCATAGCGATAGGTCGGCTCTTTAATCGGTTCACCTATGTTAATGGTGGTGCTAGAGGTGACTCTATAACGGTTCATACCAATATAAGAAGAGGGGGTGTAATCTTGATTAAGTTTGCGGCCTTTAAATGGATCATAAAGGGGCGTACTTGCTGCGTCTTCGAGCGTTGAAAAGTGATCTTGTGGTTCGACAAGAGAAGCGGCGGCTTTAAACTCCGTGGCGCGATTGGCCGACACCGTTTGCAAAGCTATTTGCTGCGCTTGACCAAGATTGGGGAGTTTCATTGTTATTCCTTTAACGTTAACTTAGTTATTTATCGACGCAGGGCGTTAAAACTTTAGTCGTTAATCTATTTTTTAACCCGTACTTTTATAAAAGGCGCTAACGTTTAACACCACAGCAAACTATTATTTTGACGTGCTTGCTAATTTTAGAAAATAGCTAAGTGTTGTTATTTTGACATACGACAAAGTTGTGACTAATAAGATAGCAAATAAATGAAAAATCCAAAGTTCTGGGTTGTTCATTTGCAACAATTCGGTATAGTTTGTTATCAAACAATAAATATAATTAGAGCTTTTATGCAGTTAGTCGACTTAACCCCTGATGATCCGGATGTGATTAATGTTTTTTCTGATATCGATAGGCTTATAAATTCTCTGTACCCAGTAGCCACGGCACAATCGCTGTCGGTGAGTGAGCTTGGTCAAGCTAATGTTTACGCCATTGGCTTAAAAAGCGAGGAGGGTATTGTTGCATGTGGTGCGATTGTCAGACAGTTTGACACAGTACCTTATGGTGAAATTCGCCGTCTGTATGTCAAACCAAGTCATCGTGGTAAAGGCTTGTCTCGGCGTATAATGCAAATTTTATTGCATCATGCTGGCGAAGAAGAGATCCCTTTGATCCGGTTAGAAACAGGCCCGAAACAGGCTGAATCGATTAGTCTGTATGAAAATTTAGGTTTTCAACGCTGTGCAAGTTTTGGTAATTATACCGATAATCCACATAGCTTGTTTATGGAGTTAGGGCTCAGTCAATAAGGCTAATTAGTGACTAGAAACTGCCTACGCTTTGTGTTTTAGTTTTTGAGTACTTCATCGATTTTATCTCCTACACAACTACGGCTTATACACGGATATAAGTCGTAAATGGCCTTGGTCAGCGCCAATTTTATCATTGAGAGTCACGTTTTCGGCTAACTTTTTTATATATATTCCCTTTTAAGCCTTCTATTTTTTATACTAAATACGCCAGTGCCCAACAAATAAAAGGGCCGTTGTTATCGACACTAAAACTCACTCGTTACGAGCAAAAATACTTGTTGGACTTGATAAGCTATTTTTCCTTTAATGCGCGCAACAGCCGCAAGGCATTCATCAAATAAAAGAGAAAGATAAATGAAAGAGACAACATCACTAGAACAAGCTCGCACGAGTTACAATGTTCGTCATTGGAGCCAAGGTTTTTTTGGTATTAATGATCAAGGTGATGTGTATGTTGCGCCCAAGGCTGATGCCCCAGAGCAAACCATCGCACTTATTGATATTGCAAAACAACTTGAAGATAAAGGCTTGAGTTTACCTGCGTTGGTTCGTTTTCCACAAATTTTGCATCATCGCGTGCACAGCTTATGTGCTGCATTTAATACTGCGATTGAAAGCTATGGTTATCCAAAAGATTACTTGCTTGTTTATCCAATTAAAGTAAACCAACAGCGCGAAGTGGTCGAAGAAATTGTGGCAAGCCAAGCGAACGTAGAAAAGAAACAACTTGGTTTAGAGGCGGGCAGCAAGCCTGAGCTATTAACAGTATTGGCATTAGCTGAAAAAACCAGTGCGGTGATTGTCTGTAATGGCTACAAAGACAAAGAATATGTTCGCTTAGCATTAATTGGCGAAAAGTTAGGCCATAAAGTGTACATCGTACTTGAGAAACTCTCTGAGCTGGACATGGTACTTAGCCAAGCTAAAGAGCTGAACGTAAAACCGCGTATTGGTATTCGCGTGCGCTTAGCGTCGCAGGGTAAAGGAAAATGGCAAGCTAGCGGTGGTGAAAAATCAAAATTTGGTTTATCCGCTTCACAAGTATTACATGTTGTTAATCGTTTAAAAGAGACTGATCAACTTGATTTAGTTCAGTTGGTGCATTTTCACTTAGGCTCGCAAATGGCGAACATTCGCGATGTGCGTTTAGGTGTTAGCGAAGCGGCGCGTTTTTATTGTGAACTACGCAAACTCGGTGCACAAATTGAATGTTTAGATGTCGGTGGTGGTTTAGCGGTTGATTACGACGGCACTCGGAGCCAGTCTCACAACTCGATGAACTATAGCTTAGCTGAGTATGCAAATAATATTGTCTACACCATTGGTGATATTTGTAAGCAGTACGAGCAACCATTCCCGACTATTATTTCTGAGTCTGGACGTGCATTAACAGCGCATCATGCTGTGCTTATCTCTAATGTAATTGGCACTGAAAGCTATGAGCCGGAAGAAATTCAGGCGCCAACAGATGACGCGCCATTATTATTAAACAATATGTGGACATCATGGCAACAATTACATGTGCTGACAGACGACCGTGCATTAATTGAGATATATCATGATAGCCAAGGTGATTTAGCTGAAGCACATAACCAGTTTGCGATGGGATTATTAGATTTAACTCAACGCGCCTGGGCTGAGCAAATAAATTTACGTGTGTGTTATGAGCTTAATAAACACATGGATAACAAAAACCGTTTTCATCGCCCGATAATAGATGAACTTAATGCCCGTTTGGCGGATAAGTTTTTTGTTAATTTCTCATTGTTTCAGTCATTGCCTGATGCGTGGGGGATCGACCAAGTGTTTCCGGTATTGCCATTAAGTGGCTTAACTGAGGCACCACAAAGACGCGCAGTATTGTTAGATATTACCTGTGACTCTGACGGTGCACTAGATCACTATGTAGATGGGCAAGGCATTGAGAGCACCTTACCAGTGCCGGCATTTAGTGCTGAAAAACCCTATTTAATGGGCTTTTTCTTAGTGGGTGCATACCAAGAAATTTTAGGTGACATGCATAACCTATTTGGCGACACCCACAGTGCAATGGTACACATGGATGAGCAAGGCGACGCAAGCATTGTAGAAATAAACCAAGGTGACACTGTAGCTGACATGATGCGCTATGTTCACCTTGATGTAGAAGGTTTTCAATCATCGTACGCACAGCTGGTGGCTGCAAAATTACCAGCAGACGAGCAGCAAAGTGTACTTGATGAATTGCAAGCAGGTTTAGACGGTTATACTTATTTAGAAGAGCTTTAATATGACCACTTTGTTTGATCATCCAGATCACTCATTGTATTCTAATGGCATGACGTTCTTACGTCAGCCAATGGTACAAAATATTACTGACATCAATGCTGATGTTGTGGTGTTAGGTTTGCCATTTGATATGGCAACCTCAGGACGTCCAGGTGCGCGTTTAGGCCCTGATGCGATTCGTCGTGCATCAGTGCATTTAGCATGGGAAGAAACAAAATACCCATGGACGTTCAAATTGTTCGAACGCCTAAAACTGGCTGATGCTGGAGATTTTACTTACCCTGTCGGTGACGCTGAATACTTTACCGCTAAGCTTGAACAAGCTGCTGCGGGTATTTTAAGCCAAGGTAAAGCAATTTTAGGTTTAGGGGGCGATCACTTTGTAACTTTACCGTTGTTACGTGCGCACGCTAAGCGCTTTGGTAAAATGGCGTTGGTGCATTTTGATGCCCATACTGATACTTATAGCAATGGCTCACGCTACGACCACGGCACCATGTTTTACCATGCGCCGATAGAAGGGCTGATTGATGTTGATCATAGTATCCAAATTGGTATTCGTACTGATTTTGATCAAAGCAAACACGAGTTTGCAGTGATTGATGCGATGGCGGCCAATGATTTATCGGCGCAAACGATTGCTGAGCAGATTAAAGCGAGAGTAGGTGATTTACCTGTGTATATCACTTTTGACATTGATTGCTTAGATCCGGCGTTTGCCCCTGGTACTGGAACACCGGTATGTGGTGGATTAACATCAGATAAAGTACTTAAGATATTACGTGCCCTTAAAGGCATTAATATGATTGGTATGGATGTTGTTGAAGTATCACCTTCGTACGACCAAAGTGAACTTACTGCGATTGCCGCAGCTACCATTGCCAGTGAGCTACTGCATTTGTGGACCTATAAAAATAAATACTGAGCAATAGCTCCAGTAGTAATCCCTCAAAACGTGCTCTAGGCACGTTTTTTATTTACCAGATCCTTATTATCCTCAATATTTTGCTTAAAGCTTAATTTATAATATAACGCGACTGATTAATTTGCTGAGTATGGTGTAACGATTACCGCTATTAACAGCATGTTAAGTAAGATAATGTGATAATTAGCTGCTACTATATTGATAGACACTGTCGCAAAAATTTTACTTGTGATGCTTTTTAGTTTGTTGTCAAAGTACATATAACAGGGGATTGATTATGCACCACGCTGTAGTTATTGGCGGCTTAGAATTTAGCCCGTTAGTGATTTATTTCCCAATGGCATTTATTTTAACCGCTTTGACTCGCTTTATTTTACATCGTTTGGATTGGCATGATCGCATCTGGAAAGTGGCCTGGTTTGAAGTGTCTTTATTTATGTGTTTTCTCGCCTTGAGTGTCTTTTTATTAAGTGGAAGATAAATAGAATGGTTAGATATTTACGTATTATGCTTACTATCGTCGTTATTATCGCGGCTATTTTTGCAGGCCGTTGGGTATGGACTGATTATATGCACACACCTTGGACACGCGATGGTCGCATTCGAGCTGATATTGTTACTATTGTGCCAGATGTATCAGGCTGGGTAACAAAATTAAATGTCAAAGATGGGCAGCAAGTTGCAAAAGGTGAACTGCTTTTTAGTGTTGACCAACAACGTTATCAGGCGGCTTATGATAAAAGTAAAGCAAATACTAACAATAGTTTATATAGCTGGGAACTGGCTAAACATAAGTATGAACGACGTAAAGCATTAAATACTCAACAAGCTATCAGTGAGGAAAGCTTAGAAGCGACCCGCATTAGTACTGAAATTGCCAAAGCAAATTACGACTTAGCGAAAGCGGATCAAACGGTGGCGCAATTAAATTTATCTCGCACGCAAGTTACGGCTCCAGTTGCCGGGCAAATTATTAATTTAAATCTACGCCAAGGCAATTATGTTGCACAGGGCATGCCTGTGTTCGCTATTGTTCAATCAGATTCATTTTATGTAACAGGCTATTTTGAGGAAACCAAAATCCCACTGATCCACACCAATCAAAAAGCGACAATAGAATTACTGAGCGATACAAAGCCATTAACCGGTCAGGTAGTGAGTATTGGTAAAGCAATCGCGAATATCAATACGCAAAGTAATAACCAACTTTTACCTCAAGTGCAGCAGACATTTAATTGGGTACGTTTATCGCAGCGTATTCCGGTTGATATTAAGCTAGATGCTTTGCCAGAAGGGATCCAGCTAAGCGCAGGTATGACAGCGACTATTCACCTTGCTACGGAATAGGTATTAGTTTTGCATCTTGTTTTAAATAATCTTCTATGCCCCAAAGAACAGGCTATCAAGTTTGCATTAAAAGGGGTGATTGCCATGGCAATGTCGTTGACAATTGCCATTTATTTAAATCTAGATCGACCTTATTGGGCACTTGTTTCTGCGGTGTTTTTACAGATCCGCCCTGAAAGTGGTCTCGTTATTGAAAAAGCGCTTTGTCAGATTGTAGGCACTTTGGTGGGTGGCCTATTTGGTATTTTAGTACTCACTCAGCTCAGTGCTTACCCTTATTTAGCGCTGGGTGGATTGGCTTTTTGGCTCGGTTTAAACTCTGCATTGTCAGCTATGGTGCGCCAAGCAAATTTTGTTTACGCATTTGCTATGGCCGGCGTAACGGCTGCTATCATTATTTTGTTAGTGATGGTAAACCCAGCAACGGTCAGTAGTGAAAGTATCTTCGCGGTGGCGCAATCACGAGTAAGTGAAATTATAGTCGGTTCGGTATGCGCAGGGTTAGTGAGCCATCTATTATGGCCTGTTAAGGTCAAGCAGCTCTTACAAACGCAGGCAAAGTCTGTCATTAATCAAACGTTACATTATTTGGTAACTGAGCTTGATAAAGCGGGTTCTTCTGAAAACCGTCATCAGCAAATAGATCGCATAATGGCAACGCTTGGCAGTATTAGTGAAGACTCAAGTGCAGTTCGCTACGAAGGGCCAAAAGGTCCAGGGCGTTCACGGGCTGCCAATCAAATCGCACAAAAAGTTTTATCTCTTCTTGCCTTAGTACAAATAATGGGGCGCTTACAGCGTAATCATCCTGAACAAATCACACCAAAGATTACTGAGTTAATCAAGCAATTAAAAGATATGTTTACGCTAATAGAAAAATCAGACTGCTTTGAATACTGTGCTAAAGAAGTCAAACAGTTGCGGCGCGCATTAACTGATCACCGGGCGCAACAAACCTGTGAGCTGCCATTTGAATCACACATTTTAAATGTCAGTTTAGATATCGCGAATGAATTAACAATTTTATTGCGGGCATATAAAGCATTAGAGCAACGAGATAAAACACTGCTTAATGCTCCGAGCATGTTGACATACCGAGATCCATTAGCAGGTATTATTGTTGGGTTTCGAACCAGCTTGGTATTTTCAATCGGGGCATTTATTTGGGTTAATACTGGATCATCCGCTGCATTATTGATCATGATTTTACCCGTTATTTTTTCGATTATGTTGGCCCGTATCCCGCTGGCAATTTTACAAATAGTTATGAAGCGATTGTTAGTTGGTGTTGTGGTAGCCTCGTTTGTGGCTATTTTTTATGCTTTAAACTTATTATCACAAAGTGGTGGGCAACTTGAAATATTATTGTTGGTGTTAGCTGGGCCATATTTTATTGGCTTATTGCTACTAGGCGATCAGCAAACGTTACCTTACGGGCTAGGGTTCTGTATTCCATTTACGATTTTAGTTAAGCCCAGTACTGACATGAGCCTTGCGTTTTCAATCAATTATACGCTCAGCTCAGCTTTGGCTATTTTTCTTGGAGTATGTATTTTATTTTGGATTTTCCAACTATTTACAGGTCCGAGTGTGCAGTTGTTAGTGCATCGCGTGTTTAAAGCAACCTATAAAGATTTATCAGAAATTCATCAACATAGCTCACCCGCTCTTTGGTATAACCGACGTATGGCTGATCGGTTACTGCGTTTAACCAATTATGATCAAGGCTCAGAATCACGTGCTATTACCGATCTTGCTTTAACTGGGCTTAATCTAGGTCATGCGTCGGTGCGTTTACACTCAATTTGCCAACAGGCAGTGGGTGATAATCAGCTTAAATATTTACAACGGTGGCAAAGCTCACTGGCTAGAGCCTTTTTGCTGGCTACAAAAGGCCAGTGCGATGATACGTTTACAATGGCTTGTGATGAGCTTTACAACGAACTGATGATACATGTGAGTGATACATATCAGCTTGAAGCCATTAAAGGTATGTTTATCCGTATTAATATGACTTTTGAACGCAGCGCAAACAGCATTAATTGATCCTGTGAGGTTTTTTCAAGTTCAGAACTCGATGTTAAATCTGCTATACTGTGCCCATCATTTTATGGGGCTGTTATGATTTCAAAAAACCAACTCAAGTTAATTCGTGCATTAGGTCAAAAAAAGTACCGAAAGCAACATAATCAATACCTTGTGCAAGGTGAAAAAAACGTACTTGAGTTATTGGCAAGTGGTTTAACAATTATTGATATATTTGCGACAGCAGCCTTTATTGCGCAGTTCCAGCAGCAGTTTACTCACGTAAACATGATTGAAGCCGATGAAGATGTGTTAACTAAAGCAAGTACTTTAGTGAGTAATAATGCAGCTATTGCGATAGTTGACATGCCAACAGCGAGTGCACCGCAGGCAAGCGGTTTAATCTTAGCCCTTGATGGCGTATCTGATCCAGGCAATTTAGGTACCATTATCAGAGTAGCTGATTGGTATGGGATCAAGCATATTGTCACCAGCACAGATAGTGCCGATGCTTATAACCCTAAAACTATTAGCGCCACTATGGGCTCGTTTGTTAGAGTCTCAGTGAGTCAAGTTGAGTTGCCTGCGTACTTAAGTGGTTTAAACTTACCTATTTATGGCGCTTTTTTAGATGGAAAAAGCGTGCATAAAACTCAATTTACAGGCCAAGGTGTTTTGTTAATGGGTAGTGAGTCTCATGGAATACGTCAAGCTTGCGCAGCATTGGTAACAGATAAAATAACCATCCCCGCTTTTGGTGGTGCAGAATCTCTCAATGTAGCCATGGCAACGGGTATTATTTTAGATAATTTTAAACGCCAAGCTTAATCCCTGTACTTACTTTTATCGTCAAGAACGGTTAAATTAAATACTCAAGCTATAACAATAACAATCGGTAAACCAATTAGATGCGTTTGAGCACCATAAAATTAGCGGGTTTTAAATCTTTTGTAGAGCCCACTAAAATTCCATTCCCAGATCAAATGACCTGTGTCGTTGGCCCAAACGGCTGCGGCAAGTCTAATGTCATCGATGCTGTGCGTTGGGTGCTTGGCGAAAGCTCTGCTAAAAATCTGCGTGGCGATGCCATGACCGATGTTATTTTTAATGGCTCAACCAATCGCAAACCTATTTCTCAAGCGTCGGTTGAGTTGATTTTTGATAATACCCAAGGGCACTTACCGAATACTTTTGCCGATCGAAATCAAGTGGCGATTAAACGTTTGGTAACACGCGACGGGCAATCGCTGTATTTTCTCAATGGCAGTAAATGCCGCAAACGAGATATTACCGATATATTTTTAGGCACAGGTCTTGGTCCGCGTAGTTATGCGATTATCGAGCAGGGCATGATCTCGCGTTTAATTGAGAGTAAACCGGCAGATTTACGGGTGTTTTTAGAAGAAGCAGCAGGCGTTTCAAAATACAAAGAGCGCCGTCGTGAAACGCAAACCCGGATCAAAAGTACCCGCGAAAACCTTGAACGCTTACTCGATGTTCGCCAAGAGCTGCAAGCACAAGTTGATAAACTGGCAGTACAGTCAGTTGAAGCAAAAAAATACCGCGAGTTAAAAACCCAAGAGCGCACTTTAAAAGGGCAACTAGCGGTCTTAAAATGGCAAAAGCTACATCAGCAACAAGTGACTAAAGCCGACACAATGGCCAAGCTGAATGAGCAAATTAGCTTTTTTAAAACTGCTCATTCAGGTCATGACGATGTACTAGCAAGCCTTGAAAACCAAGTGCAATTGCAACTTGAAAAACTCAATGATGCGCAGCAAGCCCAGCACCAAACGCACACTGAATTGACTCGTGCTGAGCAACAGCAAATAAACTTAAAACAACAACAACAAGCGTTTAGTCACAATCTGATCAAACAGCAACAGTTGCAGTTACAAAATCAGCAGCTGCAACAACAACAAAAAGACCATACTGATGAGCTACAAAATGCGTTACAAGAGGCAATTGAACATACTTTAATATGTACAGAACAAGTCACTGAGATGGCCGACGCGGTGGCACAGTTGCACAGTGCCAAGCAGCGCAGTGCTACTGATTGGCAACGAGTTAATGAGCAGTTTCAGGCTATTAATACGCAATATAGCAAGCAACAAAATATAGCAGATCAACAGCTGCAAAATTTGCACTATATTAAAAACCAGCAAACGGCATTAGAAAGCGAATTAATAGAGCTGGCAGAAAATCCAATTGCTGAACAAGTAGCGCAGCAGCAGCAGTTAATGCAGTCACTAACGCAAGAGTTAGCAGCAAAACAAACTGCCTTAAACAAAGTAAATAGTAATCATCAACAAGCTCAAACCGTGTTATGCACCTGCCAAGATGCACATCAAACACTAGCACAACAACAAAACGAGAATAAAGCCAAAATAGCAGGCTTGAATACAATACTCGCAGATACTCCAGCGCAAGGTAGTGGCGATGTTTTGGCACAGTTAGTTGTACGTACTGGATTTGAGCATGTGGTTGAACAAGCATTACAAGGGCTTGAACAATTAAATGTGTCATCTATAGCAACACCTAACGGAGTATGGCCAACTACCGACACCGCACCGCAAAGCTCATTAGCGGTGTTTATAGAGCAAGGGGTTTACCCTGATTTATTACATCGCATTAAGTATAAAAATGATTTTGAACATAATGATTTAGCGGATGAGTATTGGCTTGCAGTGATAGATCGCCAAGGTAATATTCAGGGCCGCAATTGGTATCAACAAGCCAGTAAAAGTGCGGAAAATTCGTTGCTGATCAAACATAAACAGTTGGCCGAAGCAACGCAGTTAGCATCTCAACTCAGTGACGAACTAGCTATACAAAGCAATAAGCTTACAGAACAACAGCAAATCTGTGAGCAATTGAAGGCACAAAGCGAAGAGTTAAAAGCAGCGGTACATCAGCTTGCTCAACAAGTGGCCTCAGGAAGCACTCGTCGCGATATGCTCAAAGAGCAATTACAGCAGTTTCAGAATCAACAGCATAAATTACAAGCAAAGCTACAGCAGTTAAACGTTGAACACACGAGCATAGAGAATAAAGTGGCTGAACAACAGCAAAACATAGCAAGTGTGGCAAAACAGCGTGATGAAATAAGTGTTGCGCTTAATGATGCTCAAGTGCAGCAGCAACACACTGATGAGCAATTTAAACAGGCTAACGCTCAGCTTGAACACTATAAAACGCTTGCCCATCAGGCGACGCTAAGTGAGCAAAAAGCGCGCAGTGAATGCCAACTCAGTGACACTAAATTACAGCATGCAACGACCGCCAGCGAAACCGCCAGTGAAGCTGTCAGTGAGTTAACCGCGCAAATTGAAGAGTTGGTGATCCCATTAGAAGAGGTCGCAGAGCAAATAATATTATTGTTGGAGCAACATCAACAAAGTGACATTGAACTCAAAAATTTGCAAAGTGCATTGACGGAAGCTAAAACAGCTTTTGTAGATAAACAAACAACGCTTAAAGCGTCGCAGGGGGAGCTGGTACTTTTACAAGAACAATTACAACAACTTGCCCTCGAAGAGCAGAGCTTATTAATTAAAGCACAGGCAGCTCTTGAACCTCTGGGTGAGTTACAGCAAAACTTGAAAGAAGTATTGGCACAGCTCCCTGAAAACGCCAATATAAACACTTATCAAGGACAGCTTAATAAAGTTGGACAAAGTTTAAGTGACTTGGGCGCGGTAAACTTAGCGGCGATTGATGAGTTTGAACAAGCGCAGCAGCGTAGCCAGTATTTAGATCGTCAAGTCGAGGATTTAAGCAAAGCATTAACGACACTTGAAGGTGCAATTGGAAAAATTGATCGCGAAACCAAAACGCGTTTTAAAATGACTTTTGATCAAGTGAATCTCGATTTTGGTCAGTTATTTCCTAAAGTATTTGGCGGTGGCAGTGCATATCTTGAATTAACCAGTGATGACTTACTGGAAAGTGGTGTTAGTATAATGGCACGCCCACCGGGCAAGAAAAATTCAACAATTCACCTTTTAAGTGGTGGAGAAAAAGCGCTGACCGCATTATCATTGGTATTTTCAATATTCAGGCTCAATCCAGCTCCGTTCTGTATGCTGGATGAAGTTGATGCACCATTGGATGATGCGAATGTTGGGCGATTTTGCCGATTAGTGGAAGAAATGTCACAATCGGTGCAATTTATTTATATCAGTCATAATAAAATTGCCATGGAAATGGCTGGCAGGTTGACGGGTGTAACAATGGCTGAACCGGGCGTTTCGCGTGTGGTCGCTGTAGATATTGAACAAGCGGTGCAAATGGCACATGCATAAATATTAATATTTGAGTAGATAAATAATAAAGGTGAGGGGATGGCCGAACAATTAAGATGGGTTTTAATCATTATCAGTGTAATTGTCATTGGTGGATTATTAATACATGGCCTATGGTCAGTTCGTAAAAAAGACGCACCCGTTGCGACCAATGATGAGCGGGTTGAGCCTGCAGATCAAGCGCCTACTGAGCGTCAAAGCGTAGCTGAGCCAGCATCTCATACTGAGCGTGATGAACCGCAGTTTGGGGATTTAAGCTTCAGTGCTGATGAAAAGCAACCACACTCTTTTGCAGCGTCAGATGACGAACCTGCCGCTGAGGTTGATGATGTGACTACTGCAACAGATGCAAGCGTAGAGGATGAAGCTGAGCAACCGGCTGCAAGTGATTTTATCATTGTGCATATTCAAATGCCTGAAGGCTTGAGTATGGAAGGCAGCAAATTATTGCCAGCAGTAAACACACTTGGCTTTAAGTACTCTGAAGAAGGCTTTTTTAATCGCCATTTAGATCCTGCTGGTCATGGTCCAGTGCTGTTTCGGTTAGTGAACATGTACAACCCTGGTACTTTTGACATAGATAATATGGAACAATTTAGCACCGCTGGAATTAGCTTGTTTATGACCTTGCCGTGTGATGGTGACGGGCTTGCTGCATTTAATATGTTGCACAGTGCGGCTAAAAAGTTAGCAGATGAATTTGGCGCCGTTATTTTAGACTCACAACGAGAAGAAATGACCGTTGATAGTGTGCGCAATTATGTTGAAAAAGTGAGACGCTTTTCAGCTTAATCACCTGCAATATACAGTTAATTAATTAAGAATTTTATAAGCCACTTGGCGATAACTCGTTTAAGTGGCTTTTTTATGTTTTTTGAGGTCAGTATGTCCACTTTAGTGTTAGCGCAAATAACGCAACTTCGTCAGCAGTTAGAAGATCACAATCATAATTATTATGTACTTGATAACCCAAGCATTCCTGATGCAGAGTATGATCGTTTATTACAACAATTAAGTGCGCTTGAGGTAGCAAATCCTGAGTACTTGAGTACTGATTCACCGACCCAGAAAGTAGGCGGTGCGGCGCTTGCTAAGTTTGAGCAAGTCACTCATCAAGTGCCGATGTTGTCACTTGATAACGCATTTAGTGAAGAAGAGTTCAGCGCTTTTAATCGCCGCATTAAAGAACGTTTGATGGATAACAATGAGCTGACCTTTTGCTGTGAACCAAAACTTGACGGTTTAGCGGTGTCGATTTTATACCGTAATGGTGTGTTAGTGCAGGCGGCAACGCGTGGCGACGGGCACACCGGCGAAAATATTACCACTAACGTTAAAACGATTCGTAATGTACCGCTAAAATTACGTGGTGATGACTTTCCCGAGGAAATTGAAATTCGTGGTGAAGTGTTCATGGATAGCGCCGGATTTGACAAACTTAATGCTGAAGCCGAAAAGCGTGGCGACAAAGTATTTGTTAATCCACGTAATGCAGCCGCAGGCAGCTTGCGTCAACTCGATTCAAAGATCACCGCCAAGCGACCTTTGATGTTTTATGCCTACAGTATTGGCGTAGTAACAAATGGTGAATTACCAAGTGATCATTACCAGCAATTGGCTAAGCTAACTGACTGGGGGTTACCACTTTGCCCGGAAACAAAATTAGTCGAAGGCCAGCAAGCTGCTTTGGATTACTATCAAGATATACTTGAGCGCCGCAGCAGCTTAAAGTATGAAATTGATGGTGTGGTGATTAAAATAAATAACAAAGCACTACAAGAGCGGTTAGGTTTTGTAGCGCGAGCTCCGCGTTGGGCGATTGCGTATAAGTTTCCTGCGCAAGAAGAAATCACTCAGCTACTGGATGTTGAATTTCAGGTAGGGCGCACTGGCGCAATTACCCCTGTGGCTCGTTTAGAGCCGGTATTTGTTGGTGGTGTCACGGTTTCAAATGCAACGTTACACAATCGTGATGAAATAGAGCGTTTGGGTGTAAAAATTGGCGATACTGTGATCATTCGCCGTGCTGGTGATGTGATCCCACAAATTACTCAAGTGGTATTAGAGCGCCGTCCAACTGATGCCAAAGAGATTGAGTTTCCGGCTACTTGTCCAATTTGTGACTCCCATGTTGAACGCATTGAAGGCGAAGCCGTAGCGCGCTGTACAGGAGGCCTCGTGTGCCAAGCACAGCGTAAAGAAGCGATCAAACACTTTGCTTCACGCAAAGCACTCGATATCGATGGCCTTGGCGATAAAATTGTTGAACAGCTGGTGGACAGAGAGCTCATTAAAACGCCCGCAGACTTATTCATACTTAAACAAGGACATTTTGAATCGCTTGAGCGCATGGGGCCAAAATCGGCGAAAAACTTAGTAGCTGCACTTGATGATGCAAAACAAACGACGTTGGCCAAGTTTTTATACTCATTAGGTATTCGTGAAGTTGGTGAAGCGACGGCGCAAAATTTAGCTAATCACTTTTTAACGCTAGATAAAGTAACTGCGGCAACAACTGAAGCGTTAGTCGAAGTTAGTGATGTTGGGGAAATTGTAGCCAAGCATGTGCGTGGTTTTTTTGCTGAGCAACATAATTTAGATGTCGTAACTGCCTTGCTGGAGCAGGGTATTCATTGGCCAGAACTCACGCCGCCAAGTGAAGACTCACAACCGTTAGCAGGCTTAACCTATGTGTTAACGGGTACTTTGAACGAGCTTAATCGAAATGATGCAAAAGCACGCTTGCAGCAGTTAGGGGCGAAAGTTTCAGGTAGTGTATCAGCTAAAACCGATGCGTTAATAGCGGGTGAAAAAGCCGGTTCTAAGCTCACGAAAGCACAAGATTTAGGCATTGAAATACTGACCGAAGATGATTTAATTGCATTACTGGCGCAACATAATGGATAGCATTATTACGCTTTTTCAGGATTTAGCACTGACCTTTGGTCAGTGGCTAAAGCCTTACTTATATAATATCGCATTGTTACTGGTGGTGTGTTTGGTGTCTTTGTATGCAAATGAGATTATCAAAACCACGAAACGCTTTGTAGCAAGGCGCCACTTTATACTCAGAGTATGTGCATTTGTACTGGTAACCGGGTTTGGTTTTGGCTTGTTAGTAGTATTTGTCACTCCATTACTAAGCCAGTTACTGATGTTCTTTGGTGTGCGCTGGTTAGGTGTTACAGCCGTGGCAGCATTCATATTACTTGGCGTAGTAGCCGAGAGGAAAAACCAGTTATGAAGCGTTATGGACCAGAGTATTGGGACAAATATGGCACCTATCGCACTCCAATCGCGTTTCATTTGAGTTTACTGGTATTACTTCGTGCCTACTTTATTTGGATCATTGCGGCACTGAGCAGGCGTCCTGAGCTTGATTTAATGTCATTAGTGTTTAGATCTAAAGCTGACTTTTTCAGTGCATTGGCTATTGGTGCAATAGCCATTATTCCTGCCGTAATTTTTTGTTTGCGCAGGCCACAAAAAAGCGCAGACAGTGCAGCATGGTTAGCGCGAGTGTGGCGTTTTATGCGGTGGCCATTATTAGCATGTGCAGCGATAGATTTAAGCTGGCTGATTATTCAAGCCGCTCATAGTTATTATCAGTTTTCGATGTTTTTAGCGCTGCAAATGGTGACGGTATTGTGGGTATTATTATATTTAGCAAAAAGTCGTTATTTAACGGTGTTTTTTAATGATTGGCCCGATCCTGAAACCGATGAAAAAAGTGCAAGTAAGTAATTTAGGTTAACGTTGCAAGGAGTCTTTGATGCGTAAAATTAATCAATTACTGGCGCTGATCGTTGGCTGTTTCGGTATCGTGTTATTATTGTTGAGTGTATTTACCATGTTATTTCAGCAAGCGTGGTTTGTATTGTTAATAGCTGTATGGCTATTTGTATTTAGCTCATGCTGTTATCGGCTAACACCACTATTTAAAGCACGTAATAGCCTAGATAAGTTTATTCGACGCGAACAACAGCACCTTTTGGTCTTTACCCTTTCAGGTTTTTTTGACCGTACTCACGGCCCACAATGGCTGCTTATTGATAGTATCAAGGAAATACAGTGCCATGATGACCAATTCTTAATTCTCTCCAGCGAACAGCGTCAATGCTCAATAGGCTTACCGGCAACTAAAGCAGAGCTAACACAATACTTTAATACACTATTGACTGAAAATGAAAAAAAATTAATTACCATTGTATGAAACTAAATAGTGATCAACAGGGTATATATAGTATGTAACAGCAAATAGGCTTAGTAAGAAGCTGTCATTGGTGTACTGAAGCTATTTAGCTCACTAATAGGCGTTGAGTCTGTTGAGATGGCTGGTTTAACAGTGCAGATAAACGTAGCTAGTGAGTTTAAACATTCCCCTAGCCAGTACCAAAATTATTTTTCACCCCCTACAAAACCATTTTGTGCAGTGCGGATAAATCCAAGCTGACAATGTTATTAGCGCGATACCATGATAATGTGGATAGCAGTAAATTAACCCATCTTACTCAATGAGGTCAGTTATGTTGAATTGGAATGATATTCTAAACGTTGCCAATAAAGGCAATCCAGAGCCGAGCCGTAAAGTAGTAAAAACCGAGCAGCAATGGCGTGAAAAATTAACCGAAGAAGCCTTTTATGTGACTCGTAATAAAGGCACAGAGCGCCCACACAGCTCAGATAGCTGCACCTTGTTTGAACCTGGTAAGTACGCCTGTGTATGTTGTGATAACTTATTATTTGATGGTGATGAAAAATTTGATAGCGGCACTGGCTGGCCATCATTTACTCAACCCGCGCAACTAAACTCGATTGCTTACAATGGTGACAAGACCCATGGTATGCAAAGAATAGAAACTGTATGTAATGTATGTGATGCGCACTTAGGTCATGTATTCCCAGATGGACCAATGCCAAGTGGTCTGCGTTATTGTATAAACGCGGTCTCATTGAAGAAGGTGTAATTTATTAGCTCGTAATTGACAATAACCAATGCCTTACTGAATTTACATGATCCGATTCCAGTAAGGCTGGATTTTAAAAGTCATATCACCGCTTGTCAGCGATATTTTGAATTCCTCATTCTTATAAACAACACCTTATCTAAACTATTTATTATTCTATTTGGTTTTGCCTGGCTCTTCTAGATTAGCAAGTGTTAGCCCCATACTCGTTGCTTGTTGTACTATTTTATTAAAGCGTTGTTGCTGCTCGTTGTCTAATGTTGTCGTATTGAGTAACGCATAGCATTTTTTTGCCATCATTAGGTTTAACGTTTGGCCATTTTGCTTGGAACTATCAAATAGACACTGCAATAAATTTAAAGCAATACTTGGATTACGAGGCATTACTCTAAATGCTTGTGTGAATGCTTCAAGAGCGGTATTTAATTGACCACGGTTAAACTGTGTAACTGCATGGTTATTCAGCTCTTTAGGGCCCATTTTTATATCACGGCGTTCACTTTGTTGTTGTTGAATATAACGTAAATAAACAGCATCGCTCACTGTTGGATGACGTTCACAATGACTAATAATTTGGTTAAATAATGACTGTGCTTTGTGGTGAAACCCCAGTTCATGAAATGCCTTTGCTTTATCAAGTGCGCCGTCTACAGAGCGAATGTGGCTATCGTCATCGTCGAGCTGCTCAATCAACATTTTCGCTTTTTGATGCTCATCTTTCAAATAGTGTAAACGGGCATTTAAAACATCTATTTGCGCCTGATTGTGACTATTTGGAAATTGGCTTTTTAAATCAGCTAAGTATTTATTGGTTTGTCTTGAAATACGTTGAATCTGATCGCTTTGATCTGTTGTTAGTGCAAAATCAATACCCGCCCGTGCTGCATTTAAATATACGTCAGGGTGATCGTGAATCGAATGTTTGGCAAAGTTGGCGATGTCTTTTTGTGTAAGGTAATTTTTTTCATAATCATGATTTACCAGCGATACATGGCTAAGTGATTTTTGGCGTTCGATATTGCGTGGAGCTATATCAACGGCTTGGCTTAAAAAATCTTGCGCTAATTCAAATTGGTTTAATTTAATCTCCAGCTTACCAAGTAAATCGAGTGCGACTAATCGTGTTTCATGACGGAGCAGCATCGTTTTTAGCATTCTTTGCGCAAGAATATGCTCGTTATTCGCAATCAATGCTTCAACTAAACCTACCTTTGCCCATGTAAATTTTTGAATATCAAGAACTGATTTAAAGAAAGCTTTTGCGGTATCTGCTCGTTTTAAGCGAAGTAGGGCGTCACCTTTTAAACGCAATAATATTGCACTATAAGCATTGCCTTTTTCATCAAGCGCAGTATTGATTGCTTTTAGCGCTTTAGAGTCATTCCCATCGTCAATGAAATTATATATTGCTTGTAAATGATTTTTACGCAGCAAAATTCGTTCTATACGTGTTTTAAGATCATATATGGTGAATGGCTTGACTAAAAAGTCATCGGGTTGCAGTTCAAGCACGCTGTGTACCAAAGAACCACTGGTTTCAGCTGAAATAAAAATGAACCCAGTAGAGTTTTTTATTAAACGCTTAACGCGTAACTCTTCATATAGCTGATAGCCGTCTTGCTGCTTACTTAAATTAAAAGAGCAAACAATCAGATCAAACTGTTCACTGGTGCACTGCTCTTTAGCCGAATTTGCATGTTCAGCAAAGCGCAGCTGTCGAAAGCCAAGTTTTTCGAGCGACTGTTTCATATAGCTTTGAGCAAGAGGTTGCTCTTCAACTATAAGTATTTTTGCATTAGAAAAAATCTTTGCTGGCATTAGACTTGTGACCACATGAACGTATCAGAGACTATAATAAACAGTCTAGTCGCTGACAAGGGAATTTAAAATTTAATACCGCAGACTTCGTTTATTTGATCAGTTATGAATTTTCAAGCAGCTTGATTATCCAAATTTAGGTAGCGCTAGTTATTGCTTGAGGATTTTTATAGAGATAGGAGACCCTAGCTTTTTAAAGCGCCTAGGTTGATGCTTTTCAAACTTAATTATCCATCAAGGAACACATTAAAAGAGTTTCAGGTTTGGAAAAGAATTAGCGTATTTAGAGGCTTTTTGAATTTTATTTTTAACAGAATTACTAAGAGGTTTTATATGTGGTGGGTGATACTGGACTTGTACCAGTGACCCTCGCCATTATTTGTAAAGGGTGGCGATGCTCTTTTTTTTCAACTGAGCTAATTATCGATTAAAGAATATAACGTAAGGTTTGATTGAGGGTATTAAAAGGTTTTATATGTGGTGGGTGATTCTGGACTTGTACCAGTGACCCTCGCCATTATTTGTGAAGGGTGGCGATGCTCTTTTTTTCAACTGAGCTAATTATCGATTAAAGAATATAACGTAAGGTTTGATTGATGATATTAAGAGGTTTTATATGTGGTGGGTGATACTGGACTTGAACCAGTGATCCTCGCCATTATTTGTGAAGGGTGGCGATGCTTTTTTTTTAAACTGAGCTAATTATCGATTAAAGAATATAACGTAAGGTTTGATTGATGATATTAAAAGGTTGTATATGTGGTGGGTGATACTGGACTTGAACCAGTGATCCTCGCCATTATTTGTGAAGGGTGGCGATGCTCTTTCTTTTCAGCTGAGCTAATTATCGATTAAAGAATATAACGTAAGGTTTGATTGAGGGTTTTAAAAGGTTTTATATGTGGTGGGTGATACTGGACTTGAACCAGTGACCCTCGCCTTGTAAGGGCGATGCTCTCCCAACTGAGCTAATCACCCACATATAATTTTGATTAAATGGTGGGTCGTACTGGACTTGAACCAGTGACCCTCGCCTTGTAAGGGCGATGCTCTCCCAACTGAGCTAACGACCCCATATAATCAATTACTAAACTTTACGATAACCATTTTATAAATGGTGGGTCGTACTGGACTTGAACCAGTGACCCTCGCCTTGTAAGGGCGATGCTCTCCCAACTGAGCTAACGACCCGTAAAGTTTTATATCTAAATGGTGGGTGATACTGGACTTGAACCAGTGACCCTCGCCTTGTAAGGGCGATGCTCTCCCAACTGAGCTAATCACCCATTTAGATATCATGTAATATGCACCATTCTAAGAATGGTGGGTCGTACTGGACTTGAACCAGTGACCCTCGCCTTGTAAGGGCGATGCTCTCCCAACTGAGCTAACGACCCATATTACAAATTTAAAACGCTACTATTAAAATAAATAGTACTGGATTTTAACCAGTGAACCTCGCCGTTAGTTGTAAATAGCGGTGATGCTCTCTTTTCTTGTAACTGAGCTTGTGACCCATATTACAAATTTAAAACATGCAACTACTAATAAAATAACAGGTTTTATATGTGGTGGGTGATACTGGACTTGAACCAGTGACCCTCGCCTTGTAAGGGCGATGCTCTCCCAACTGAGCTAATCACCCACATATAAATTAAAACGCTACTATTAAAATAAATAGTACTGGA
>NZ_JACJEW010000034.1:15458-17553 GCF_014164315.1 Pseudoalteromonas sp. SG44-1 | reverse complement strand
ATACTGGACTTGAACCAGTGACCCTCGCCTTGTAAGGGCGATGCTCTCCCAACTGAGCTAATCACCCACATATAAATTAAAACGCTACTATTAAAATAAATAGTACTGGACTTTAACCAGTGAACCCCGCCGTTACTTGTAAATAGCGGTGATGCTCTCTTTTCTTAGAACTGAGCTAATCACCCACATCTAAACAACAACTCATTGCCGCGTTGTTGTGGGGCGCTATTATAGATAGAGTTGTAAATGTGTCAACACTTGAATGAGGAAAAATGTTTTAGATGCAGGTTTTATAATCAATGAAGTAAGATTGAGATTGTTTTATAGCCAATTTACTTACATTCAATCTATATGTGCAATCAATTTACTCATTATTTAATGCAATACTTTAATAGCTAGTGGTGCCTGTTAGTCAAAAGCGGATTTGTTTTTTAATCATGAGGGAGGAAGGTTATAGTCAATCGCATTGAAAAATCCAAATACCGTTAGTTAAATACGATTGATATAAAACACCGACTGTAACTAATGGAGCCTCTGTGATCATATAAATAACTGACAATAGAGTAGGGGCGTTGCAGTTAATTGCTAGTATGTTCATCTTAAATTCGTTTTACTTGGTGATGAAAACGTTGTTGTGAAAAACAAGAAAAGACTCCGACTTTATTTTGCATATAAATGTATACCTTATTGTTTTGATGTTTTAGAATATATTTCACCTCAGTTAATCTAGATTGTGCGCCTTTCAGTCCTAATTTTTGTTTTGAAACAGCTCCCTTGCATGTATTTTGAGCGCCGCGGTTTATTCATTATTCAGTTTGTTGAAAATTAAACCGTTTAAAGAAAGTTACTGAAAAAAATGTTGACATTATTTTGGTGGCTGCATAGAATGCGCCCCGCACTCAGCGATACACAGCACGGTTTAACTGCGCAAGTGTTTAGCAAAATAAATTGGGGCTATAGCTCAGCTGGGAGAGCGCTTCGCTGGCAGTGAAGAGGTCTGCGGTTCGATCCCGCATAGCTCCACCAATTTATTAAGTGTTTGTCCTAGGGTAGCAGTTTTCTGTGTCCCCATCGTCTAGAGGCCTAGGACACCGCCCTTTCACGGCGGTAACAGGGGTTCGAATCCCCTTGGGGACGCCACTTAACTTTTATAAGTTAAAGGCGGGTTAACCGAGAAAATAGCGAACAAATTAAGCTCGAGTCTTAATTTGTATTAATCGCAATTACCTTAATCAGCTCAGGATGTGAGCATAACTAATCAATTGTCCTAGTGATACATTTATGTGTCCCCATCGTCTAGAGGCCTAGGACACCGCCCTTTCACGGCGGTAACAGGGGTTCGAATCCCCTTGGGGACGCCACTTACTATTTCTATAGTAGGTGTAGTGTTATTAAGATAGCTCGCCTGAAACGAGTTAAACCATTCAGTTGTCCTAGTGACACATTTATGTGTCCCCATCGTCTAGAGGCCTAGGACACCGCCCTTTCACGGCGGTAACAGGGGTTCGAATCCCCTTGGGGACGCCACTTACTATTTTCATAGTCAGTGCAGTGTTATTAAGCAGCTCGCCTGAAACGAGTTAAACCATTCAGTTGTCCTAGTGACACATATTCTGTGTCCCCATCGTCTAGAGGCCTAGGACACCGCCCTTTCACGGCGGTAACAGGGGTTCGAATCCCCTTGGGGACGCCACTTACTATTTTCATAGTCAGTGCAGTGTTATGAAGCAGCTCGCCTGAAACGAGTTAAACTATTCAGTCGTCCTAGTGACACATATTCTGTGTCCCCATCGTCTAGAGGCCTAGGACACCGCCCTTTCACGGCGGTAACAGGGGTTCGAATCCCCTTGGGGACGCCACTTACTTATTTTAAGTAATGTATAAAGCAGTGTGACACCGCACTATCTATGCACGACGTTAACAAGAGTACTAATCTCTTGGGGACGCCACTTACTTATTTTAAATAGGGAAGTGCAGTGTTATTAAGCAGCTCGCCTGAAACGAGTTAAACCATTCAGTTGTCCTAGTGACACATATTCTGTGTCCCCATCGTCTAGAGGCCTAGGACACCGCCCTTTCACGGCGGTAACAGGGG
>NZ_JACJEW010000034.1:0-15358 GCF_014164315.1 Pseudoalteromonas sp. SG44-1 | reverse complement strand
TTCGAATCCCCTTGGGGACGCCATTTACTTTTTTTAAGTAATGTGCAAGAAAGTGTGACACCGCACTCTCTATACACAACGTTAACAAGAGTACTAATCTCTTGGGACGAAACTTACTATTTATTAGTAAGATAGCTTTTATTAAAAAGCCTGTAACATCAGTTTAACTGCATTTCTATAGTTACTTCAGAATTATTCATCCAAGTTAAAATCTAAAAATTAAATATTTTATATAATAACTCCTAAATTTTATTAGTATCTTTCCCTTTCTTATATTCAGCTTAAATAAACTTCATCTATGTTAGCGTACATATAAACGTCCAAATAAATAGGAGGTTATATGGCAAGTGGATGGGCACGAGAGGGTGCAATTCAAGATCAAATTGATGCCAGCGTTAATGATGCTGTGCAATATGCTAGAAGTAATTTAGTTTCTGGAGCTAGTGCCGAGCTATGTGAAGAATGTGATGAACCAATACTACAAGCACGAAGGCTCGCGTTACCTGGTGTGAAGTATTGTGTAAGTTGCCAAGCTGAACTAGAAGGTAAAGGCACGCTTTCTAAAGGGTTTAACCGACGTGGCAGTAAAGACAGTCAATTACGATAAAAAGGTGCATACAGCACCTTTTTTAATATCGTATCAGAGTTGAGCTTAAATAAATAAAAAGCGGATTAGCAAACCTATTACATATATTTGCTAAAATTTACTCATATTTTCTTTCTTCTGAATTAATTCAATTGAGTAGCCATCTGGATCTTTTACAAAAGCAATTTCTGTTGTGCCGCCTTTAACAGGTCCTGGCTCACGGCTAACATTGCCGCCAGCGGCCTTGATATCAGCACAGGCTTTATAGATATCATCAAACTCAATCGCGATATGACCATAGGCATTGCCTAAATCATAGCTGTCGGTATCCCAGTTATAGGTCAGCTCAAGTACTGCTGTGTCTTTTTCATCGCCATAGCCTACGAAGGCGAGGGTATAGCGGTACTCTTCGTTATCAGCACGGCGTAACTCTTTCATGCCGAGTACTTGAGTATAAAACGCAATTGATTTATCTAGATCAGCAACCCGTAACATGGTGTGTAATAAACGCATTTAAACCCTCTTTAAAATTCACATAAATTTTTGATAACGCAGCTACTCTGTAACTACTGCTGCGCTGTTAAAATATCAATAATCCGATTATAAATTATTTCTGTGAGCAACACAGTATCATTGCCATTAGTATTTATAAACTGCACAACGACTGTATCGATATCTTTATAATAACGAGCAATGCTTGAATACCCTAATACCCAACCTGTGTGCTCATATTTATAGAGTGATGCGTACAAAGCTTGCTCTTGTTCACTAAAAAATGTGCCATTATTTAATGCCACAATAAAGTCGCCCACATCTTGTGCTGTTGCCACATACCCTTGATCAAGTGCTTTAAAATCATTTTCGTAGCCAACATAATAGCCACTCATTAATAGCGCTAAATTTATCTCATTTACAGACTCGAAGGTATTCGTTAAGCCCAATGGCGTTAAAATCTCGTTTTTAATAAATTGGTTATGGTCATAACCCAGCACATTAGACATGATTTTCCGCAGCAACAAATAATTAGTATTAGAATAGCCGTAATCAGCATTAGGACTAAAGTCAGCGGGAGTATCGAGTACTAATGCAAGCGGGTCGGGGTAGGTGATTGACCAATCAAAATGATCAGTGTCTGTGTAATTGGGTATGCCACTTCTGTGCTTTACCATCATTCGTAGTGTTATCTTATCTGCATTTTCAATGCGTCCAATTAATGATGGAAGATAATCAGCCAGTGTTTTATCTACATCAATACGTCCAGCGGCTGAAAGTTTGGTTAAAGCTGCTGCATCATATAACTTTCGAATGCTGCCAATTTTAAAAAGTGCACTAGGGTAAGCGGGGATTTTTTGATCTCGATTATGCCAACCGTTTGCAAAAAATTCAGGTTGCTGTCCTTGTCTATGAATATACACAATAATGCCATCGACTCCTTGTTCAATAGCCTCTTGTGTTTGTTCTTTGATCGTCGCCGGTAGCGGTTGCAAGTAATATAAAGCAAACTGCCAAGGGGCAAAAAAGTATATGCTCATGATGGTGACAATAAATGCAGCAATGCGCATTAAAGTAAGCGTTTTTTTGTTCTTAACTAGCATTATCACGCATCCGCTTCATTTATTTTTGTAGTGTCAGGGTCAGTTCTTTAATCTACTATACTTCGTATTATTTACTCTGTCTTATCTTTAAATTCTGACGTGATATTGCCTAATATTAACATTAGCTTAGCACACCAAGTTCTATTAAAGTGGCCTAGAATTATAACGCACTAAACAGCAATATCGTGTGACATTGCTGTTTCGTTATAAGGAGTTCGGCTGTATTAAAGTATATTTTTACTTTTGAACTTTGCCCTTAAGAACATAGATTTCACCATCAAAACTCCCTTGAATCGTCAAACCTTGTCCTGCTAACTCTTTAAGGTACTCTATATGTTCCTCAGTAATATGCTGTCCCGGCACCAAAAGAGGAATACCTGGTGGATAGGGGGTGACTAAACCGGCACAAATACGGTTGTTACTTTTACCGATAGGCACAGATTCACGCTCGCCATAAAAGGCATCGCTTGGAATACACGCTAAGTCTATTGCTGGTAGATTCTCAGGCAAGCGAGATCGTCGCGTCGATTTTGACAACTTGACTTTACCGCTGTCGAGTTTTTTGAGCGCATTATAAAGACGAATTATTTTTGAGCGCGTGCCGCCAAGCGTCAGTAACACTAAGATGGTGCTGTGAGTGTACTTCTCTATTTCTAGGCCAATTTCATCCAGCAGGTATTTATGAATATCCTTTAATGAATAAGGTAATTCGCTAATATCGATGAGAATTTTTAGCGGATCGTGACCCATGTTATCACCACTAAAGTGCGGAAATATTTCCATAAAGTCTTGCTTACCTAGTACTTTAATTTGTTTGAGTGAAGCCATCTGTTGTTTAAATTCTTCCACATGGTTCAACAAAGCATTGAGTAACTTATAGCCTTCCATCTCTAACTGCTTTTGGCACACGTCAAGCGATGCGATAAGCTGATATTTTGGCGATGTACTGGCGTAAATACTGTAAATCTCGCGAAAGAAATCAGCATCAAAATCGGGATCGTTAACATGAATATAAGACGCCTGAGAAAACGCCGATACCACTTTATGTGCTGAATGGGTGACGTAGTCAGCGCCAGCATGAATGGCGGAATAGTATCGTAGGCTTGGATGAAACAGAGAGTAAGCAAACCACGCTTCGTCAATAAATACTTTAATACCATGTTGATGGGCAAACTCTACCACCTGTTTCAGATCGCTCAGTAGGCCATCGTAAGTACAACCGGTGAGGACTAGCAATTTCGCATCGGTATTTTGTTCTATCGCCTGTTTAATGTCGGCCAACGACGGCGGCGCGAAGATGCCATATTTTGGATTTAAAATACTCGACAAATAAACAGGTAAACTCGCTGATTGTAAAATGCCATAGTGCACAGATTTATGACAATTGCGGTCGATAATCACTTTATCGCCCTTGCGCAGCAATGTCTGCAAGATGATTTTATTTGAGGTAGACGACCCATTGGTAACGAAATAGGTATGCTTAACCTCAAACGTCGCCGCTGCTGACTCTTGCGCACGGCCAATGGTATTGGTGCTATCTGATAATGATCCTAACGAATCAACAGAAACCGACAGATCGCCCACGAACACATTACGACCATAAAACTGATAAAAATCTTTAATATAAGGAGAATTTCTAAAGCTCGAGCCGCCACTGTGACCTGGTGTATGCCAAGAATCGTTTGCTTCGCTAACATAACGGCGATACGCAGTCCAAAATGGGGTTTCTGAGCGGTCATCGAAATCGTTGATCATATAGCCTAAAATTGCTTCAGGATCAGAAATCACCTCATCTTTAAAAAAGAAAGACTCAATCTCCTCCGACTCATTAACGATTTCTAGCCCCTTCGTATCATCGCCAATAACATAAACAGGCAACTCAAGGCGGATCCCCTTTAACTGCTCGATAAAGCGACTATAAGTGCGCTCGCCAACCTTATTTTGCAAATCCCAGCTAAGCACTACGGCCTGAATATCGCCATCTTCCTCTACAATGTCCAATGCTTGTTTTAGCTCAAGACGCTCAATAATATCGATATGAATATCATCTCGCTCAAAATTTGGGATGGTTTTCGACAGATTAGTAGAAAGCTCTTGCAAGGTGGCGGGGTCTTGCTCAATTAACAAGATACGAAGTATAGGTAACATAGGAATTCTCGCAATAAAATTTCATAATGCTCAACAGCATAACTAAAGGATTGACGCTTGTGAAATTAATACTTTGAAAATATTCTAATAATTACGCCAAATCACGAATAAACAGATTTTATTTAAATTGATTTACAAGGTATGGAAAATGAAAGGTGCCAAAGTTAGGCACCTACTTTAATAAACAGAAAAAAAGACTGGAATGCGAATTAATCACTGAGCTTATTCTTATAAGCCTGATAATTGAGGTTTATAATTAATAATCGTTTAAAATGAAGGTGTTTTATCTACAGGTTTGGGTCTATATCTACTCAGTTTTATCTTTAAACTCACACAAGTCTTCAATAATACAGCTGCCTCATTTTAGTTTGCGGGCTATGCAAACATAACGGCCATGTAATATTAGCCAATGGTGTACGTCTACTTTAAATTCTTTGGGGATCACTTTTTCAAGCTTTTGTTCAACCGCGACCACGTCTTTACCCATAGCAAGCTTAGTACGGTTTGATACACGGAATATATGCGTATCTACAGCAATGGTTGGCCAACTTAGATATAAGGAAGGAAGATGTAACTAGCTTTCAAAATGCTGGTAGTTGAAATCCTAAAGAGCAAAGATCATGTGTTTGCATTAGGCATCATCGGAACTTTTAGTTACAAAGTTAATTTGGTAACTCATATTAACTGTGTTGTAGTTGATATAATTACAGCACGAGATAGGGAATTATGTATGAAAGAGGATATTGATGAGCTAAAAAGTGAATTTCAAGCAAAACTTCTATCTTGGAATAATATAAAAAGTAAAAAAATTAAAGTTACATTTATATTCATATTTTTCGGTTTGATTGGATTAAAGGTTTTTACTACTATCTTAACTGTTGATTGGCTTGCAGGGTTAATATGATGATCACTTTTCGCCCACTTAACAAACATGATTTTAACTATTCAAAAGTTATAGACCTTTTTTTCGAAGCTTTTCCAAAAGTTCACAGACTACCAGAATGGCTTGTTAAATACAGAATGAGGAATGGAAAAAATGGCTTTGATATTATTTATGATAATAATAAATGGGTTGGTTTTCTCTACACTAAAGAATATAAACAAATTATCTGTGTAAAGTTTTTTGCTATATCTGAATTGCTCCGCTCAAGTGGTTACGGAAGCAAAGTAATGGATTCTATGAATGAAAAGCATTCAAATAAAAGAATAGTACTCACTATTGAGGAGCTTGATGAAAAGACAGAAAACTATCAACAAAGAGTTAAGCGCAAAGCGTTTTATGAAAAAAATGGGTTCAGTTCTACCGGGTTTATCATAAAAGAGCCAGCTGAGCGGCAAGAAGTCCTTATACGTGGTGGAACTATATCTAAAGAAGAAATAGAAGCTATGTACAAGCATTTTTTAGGAAATTTATTGTTTTCTTTACTTAAAATCGAAGTACTAAAAATTGAATAAGAATACCGTCATTTTAATGTAATTAGTTAGTCATTAGCAGTTAAATAATGCATGCAAAAAACCAACAGCAAAGATAAAAATTTAAAGTTTACTTATTGGCTCAAAAAAGAATAAACATTATTCAGTCTTGTCTTTAAACTCACATAAATCTTCAATTATACAGCTGCCACATTTTGGTTTACGGGCAACACAGGTATAACGTCCGTGCAGTATGAGCCAATGGTGTACATCTACTTTAAATTCTTTGGGGATAACTTTTTCGAGCTTTTGCTCAACCGCAACCACGTCTTTACCCATAGCAAGCTTAGTGCGGTTTGAAACACGGAAAATATGCGTATCTACAGCGATGGTCGGCCAGCCAAAGGCGGTGTTAAGTACTACATTAGCAGTTTTACGGCCAACGCCGGGTAGGGCTTCTAGGGCTTCACGATTCTCAGGCACTTTGCTGTTGTGCTTATCAACTAAAATTTGGCACATTTTGTACACATTGGCAGCTTTAGAATTAAACAAACCGATGGTTTTAATGTAATCGCGAAGTTTATCGTGGCCTAAATCTAAAATTGCTTGCGGCGTATTGGCGACGGGAAAGAGCTTACGGTTGGCTTTATTTACCCCAACGTCAGTTGCTTGTGCTGATAGCGTTACCGCAACTAACAGTTCAAACGGGCTTGAATATTCAAGCTCGGTTTCTGGATGTGGGTTTTGCTCGCGCAAGCGAGAGAGTATTTCGTATCGTTTTTCTTTATTCATGCAACTTAAACGCACAGTAAATACTGTGCGCTTCCCCTTAAGTTAAACTGGTGACCCTTGCTCGTGGGCCTTTTTCGGCCACTGGTGGTGCTACTTGTTTTGCTTTTATTTGCGCATCAATGACATTTTTAGCAGCAATCAGTAAGCCCAAACCTAAAAATGCACCGGGTGGTAAAATAGCGAGCAAAAATTGATTATCAAAACTAAATACTTCAATGCGTAAAACCGATGCCCATGGGCCCAGTAGTAAATCGGCGCCATCAAATAAGGTACCTTGGCCAATAAGCTCACGCATTGCGCCAAGCACAACCAGTACTACCATAAAGCCAGAGCCCATCATTAAACCGTCAAACGCTGATAAATGAATCGGATTCTTAGAGGCATACGCTTCAGCGCGGCCGATAATAGCGCAGTTAGTAACTATCAGTGGAATAAATATTCCTAGCGATTGATATAAGCCAAACGTATAGGCATTCATTAATAGCTGCACTATGGTTACAAAGCCTGCGATAAACATCACAAATACAGGAATGCGGATATCTTTTGGCACAAAATTACGCACCGCAGAAATTGTGACGTTCGAGCCAACTAATACCAGCAGAGTGGCTAAACCGAGGCCCATCGCATTGGTTATCGTTGATGTTACGGCCAGTAGTGGGCACAAACCGAGTAATTGCACGAGGGCAGGGTTGTTTTTCCACATTCCTTCGTTAAACAGTTCTTTTAATTGACTCATGGCTCACCTACTTGGCATGCGTTATCAGCACTAAATACCGCATCGAAATTGTTTTTTGAGAATAACACAGCGTGTTTTACTGAGCCAACCACGGCGCGTGGTGTAATGGTAGCGCCAGTGAATTGATCAAAGTCTCCGCCATCTTTTTTTACTGCCCAGCGAATATCGTCGTCATCAAGTACAGTTTTATCTTTAAATGAGGTGATCCAAAGAGATTTTTTCATTTCTACTTTATCACCAAGACCAGGCGTTTCTTCGTGTTTAGTAACACGTACTCCGGCAACGTCCCCGTTTGCAAATACGGCAGTTAATAAACTTATATCGCCGCTATAACCTTTTGGCGTCACGTGGCGCATTACTAAAGCAACAGGTTGGCCACCCTTGCGAGCACGATAAACGGTTTGTGGTTTATTACCAAGTAGTGGATCATCAATGATGGCACAATCTTGATAAAGAGTATTATCGTAAAAATTAGGGGCGAGTACATCTTGCAGCTGTAATGAAAGTTGTTTGCGCTCTTGCTCTGCAATACTGTCAGCCGTGAGGTTATGGATAATACCAACAGCGCCGGTAGTGAGCAGGGCAAACAGGGCTAAAATAGCGCCATTTTTTGTCATTGATGAAATAATCATTTATTCACCCCATGGCCATAAGTACGTGGTTGAGTGTAATAGTCTATCAGTGGCACGGCCATATTGAGTAGTAACACAGCAAACGCCATGGCATCTGGGTAACCGCCAAAAGTACGGATCAAATAAACTAATAAACCAATCAATGCGCCGTAAATTAACCGGCCGCGATTAGTGGTAGCTGCCGAAACCGGATCCGTGGCTATGAAAAAGGCCCCTAACATGGTTGCGCCACTAAATAAATGAAATACCATACCAGGCTCAGTACCAGGTGCTGCGATATAACCAATTGCGCTGCACACAGCAATTGATGCAAGTACACCAACTGGGATATGCCAATTTATAACTTTGGCTTTAATAAGGTATAAGCCACCGATTAAAAAGCCAAGATTTACCCAGCCCCAACCTTGTCCTAACCAACTATTAAAAATAGCGGCTTGCATGCTTTCAGATACGGTTAAACCATGAGCGATATCAGTCTTGATGGTATCCAAAGGTGTGGCCATTGTTACGCCATCAACCCCAACTCTAAGTTGATCAACACTAAAACCTGCACTGGTAAAGCCATTAAAAATAACGCTAAGCTGTTGAGTAAGACTAATTGGGTTTGCCAGTAAGTCACTAACTGGCATCCAAGTGGTCATTTGCACAGGGAACGAAATAAGCAATAACACGTATGCAGCCATGGCAGGGTTAAATAAATTGAAACCAAGGCCACCATAGAGCTGTTTAACAATGACGATGGCAAAAAAGCTACCGATCACAATAACCCACCATGGGGCGAGTGGCGGAATACTTAATGCTAATAAGACCGCAGTAAGCCATGCACTGCCATCTCCAAGCGCAGGCCATACAGGGCGCTTGCGAATAAGCATAATAATGGCTTCACTGATACTAACCGTGACTAACGCTAAAATTAGCTGGATCAATACACCCGTACCAAAAAAATACAGTTGTGCGATAAGTCCAGGAATACAGGCTAAGATCACTGTTTGCATCAACCTGCTAAGTGATTTATGACTGTGGCTATGCGGCGAACTGGCCATAGTTAGCTTCATTACTTATCACTTCCTTCTTGTTGTAATTTTTTAGCCTTTGCACGGGCAATCGCTGCGGCAACAGCGGCCTTTTTCTTATCTTGTGCGGTCTGTTCTGGTTTATCTTCAGCGATTTCAGCTTCGTTTATCGCTGTAGCCGAAGTTTCATTTTCAGCATCGTCGTTTTCTACGCTTGCTGCTTGTTCAGCTTTTGCAGCCTTTTTCGCTTTCGCGCGGGCAATGGCGGCAGCGACAGCGGCTTTTTTATCATCGGCAGGTAAGGCTGTAGCGACTTCACTTTCAGAATTGTCGTTTTCTACGCTTGCTGCTTGTGCAGCCTTTTTCGCTTTCGCGCGGGCAATGGCGGCAGCGACAGCGGCTTTTTTATCATCGGCAGGTGAGGCTGTAGTAATTTCACTTTCAGAGCTGTCGTTTTCTACGCTTGCTGCTTGTGCTGCCTTTTTCGCTTTTGCACGAGCAATAGCAGCAGCGACAGCGGCTTTTTTATCATCGGCAGGTGAGGTTGAAGTAACTTCACTTTCAGAACTGTCGTTTTCTACGCTTGCTGCTTGTGCTGCCTTTTTCGCTTTTGCAAGGGCAATTGCAGCAGCGACAGCGGCTTTTTTATCATCGGCAGGTGAGGCTGTAGCGACTTCACTTTCAGAGTTGTCGTTTTCTACGCTTGCTGCTGGTTCAGCCTGTGCTGCCTTTTTTGCTTTAGCACGAGCAATTGCAGCGGCTACAGCGGCTTTTTTATCATCAGTAGGTGCAGCAGTCGTGTTATCGCTTTCATCTTCTGATGCCGCCGCTTTTTTCGCTTTAGCGCGGGCAATCGCAGCGGCCACGGCTGACTTTTTATCATCCGGATCAGCAGCTGTACTGCTTGCGGCTTTTTGCTCTTTGTATTTGCGAGCTTGCTCTTTGCGCGCTGCGCGCTCTAATGCTACGTCACTGTTATCTGGTTCAAGCGTTGCTTCTTGATTTTGTTTTTTAGCTTTGGCGCGAGCAATTGCAGCGGCCACAGCTGATTTGTCGTCATCTTTTGCTGGTTTGTTTTTAACGCGTGCTAGAGCATCGGCAATTTTTTGTTTTTCGTCAGCCGATTTTTCAGCAGCTGGTTTGCGTTTATGGCGATTTTGTCGTGCTTCTTGCTCCCGCTCTAGGCGTTGTTTTCGAAGTTCAAAGCGCTCTTTCGCACGTTCAGCTTTAACTTGCTCAGCTTGCTGTTCTTTTATTTCAACTTTAGCCACACGGTAATACTGCACCAGCGGAATTTCACTTGGGCACACATACGCGCAAGCACCGCATTCAATACAATCAAACAGGTTATGCTCTTTCAGTTTGTCGTATTCTTTTGATTTAGCAAACCATTGTAGTTGCTGAGGCAACAGTGAAGCAGGGCAGGCATCAGCACAAGCACTACAACGAATACAGGCTTTTTCAGGGCCGGGCTCTGCCAGCTCATCATGATCTGGGGCTAAAATACAGTTAGTGGTTTTTACCACGCCGATACGCACCGTTGGCAAAGTAAAGCCCATCATAGGGCCGCCCATTACAACGCGTTGCTGTGGCACTGGTGAAAAGCCTTGGCAATCAAGTAGATGTTTTATTTCAGTGCCTAATAAAGCCCATACATTACCCGGATTATGAATTGTATTACCTGTTACCGTAATAACACGTTCAATTAGTGGCTTACCTTCATAGACAGCTTGATGAACAGCAAATAAAGTGCCGACGTTTTGTACTAACACACCGATATCTGCTGGAATTCCCCCACTAGGGACTTCTTTATTGGTAAGTAGCTTAATTAATTGCTTTTCACCACCAGAAGGATAAACAGTAGGAACTGTTTGAATGATTATTTTGTCATTATACTCAGCCGCTGCCTGCATGGCTGCGATGGCCTCTGGTTTGTTATCTTCTATACCAACGATAGTAAGTGTTGGTGTAAGCAATTGCTGCATGATCTCTATGCCAGCAATAATGCCTGCAGCATGCTCACGCATTAGTACATCATCAGCAGTAATATAGGGCTCACATTCCACTGCATTAACAATAAAATACTCAATTGCTTTGCGACTATCTGCTTTAATATAAGTTGGGAATCCTGCACCGCCCATACCGGCAATACCACGGTCATGAATAATATCGATAAGTTGCTCGTGAGAAAGCTGGCTTGGTGTTGTCACCGGTGCTAACGCACACCAGCTATCTTGGCCATCGGGCTCAATAATTACACACAATTCAGGCAATGCCGATGGATGCGCAGACGGCATTTGGCAAATATCAGTAATAGTACCAGAAGTCGGGGCGTGTATTGGCACCGACCAATTCGCAACAGGCTTTGTAAGTGCTTGCCCTTTAAGTACCTGTTGGCCTTTTTCGACGATCAGTTGACCGTTAGCACCAATATGTTGTTTTAATGGCACAACGAGTTTGTCAGGCAAAGGTAAACGGGCGATTGCTTGACTGTTGGAAATTGTTTTTTGTCCCGGTGGATGAATGCCACCTGGAAACGGCCACACTTTACCTTGTTTTATCTGTGCGATTAGCTTTTCCATAGGGAGCCCTTAATCAATCTGTGTTACTGGAATTGCATCTAGTTGCCATTTCCACGTTTGCTTAGTGGTTTCTACAGGCAGCATATCAATACAGTCAACAGGACAAGGTTCAACACATAAGTCACAACCCGTACATTCATCAATTAAAACAGTATGCATTTGGCGCGTGGCACCAACAATGGCATCGACAGGACAAGCTTGAATACATTTGGTACAACCAATACATTCATCTTCACGTATATAGGCAACGGTTTTTATCGGTTCAGCTTGTTCGCCACCGGCAAGGGGTTTAGCTTCAACACCCATTAAGTCAGCTAATTTTTTTACTGTCGCATCGCCACCTGGTGGGCATTTATTAATTTCATCGCCATTGGCGATGGCTTCTGCATAAGGGCGACAACCCGGATAGCCACACTGGCCGCACTGTGTTTGCGGTAATATAGTATCGATCTGTTCAACAATCGGATTACTTTGCACTCGATAGCGCACAGCAGCAAATCCTAAGATCAAACCAAAAATGAGTGCTAGGGTTCCCAGCGCAATCAAGGCATAAAACAAGGTCATGTTAAAACTTCACTAATCCTGTAAAGCCCATAAAGGCCATCGACATTAAGCCTGCGGTGATCATCGCAATCGATGCGCCTTTAAAGGGGGTAGGTACGTCAGCAGCGGTTAAGCGTTCACGAAGAGCTGCAAATAATACCAGTACCATAGAAAAACCAACAGCAGCGCCAAAGCCATATACTGCAGATTGTAAAAACGTATGATCCTCTTTGACATTTAGTAACGCAACACCTAAGACCGCACAGTTTGTGGTGATCAAAGGTAAAAATATACCGAGTAAGCGATACAGCGTAGGGCTGGTTTTTCTGACTACCATTTCGGTAAACTGAACCACCACAGCAATCACTAAAATAAAGCTTAGAGTACGTAAATACGTGATATCAAGTGGGATCAAAATATATTGATTAACTAGATAGCTTGTTACAGAGGCAAGTGTTAACACAAAAGTGGTCGCAAGTGACATGCCTATAGCTGTATCCAGTTTGCCAGATACACCCATAAACGGGCATAGACCTAAAAATTGTACTAACACAAAGTTATTAACCAGTACTGTGCCGATCAACAGCAATACATATTCTGTCATGTTCGCCTCAAGCTATAATAAACGCCGACATTATCCTTTTTTATTGGCTGTTTAACAACACGTAGAAGGTAAATAAACGGCTCATTTAATAATGATAGTGAATTGCATTTAGAATTTTATAGCATGATAAATAAAGATTAACTGTTCATTAACCTAGTTACTGACATTTGGAATGATAAAGCAGATCAGGGGAGGGGGAAATAAACTACTAGAAAACTAAAAAGGTGCTCAAAGCACCCTTTAGATTGATTAAATATCTTTTGGCTTTTCGATGTAATAACCTTGCACACCATCAAGACATAAAGTTTCAATAATGTGTTTTTCTTCTTGGCTTTCAACACCCTCAGCAAAAACGCTAACACCAATTCGATGCGCGAGGTCGACCATTAAACGCATAAAGTATTGGTTGTTTTTATCTTCTTCAAGGCCGCGAGTATAGCTTGCATCCATTTTGATAAAGTCAGGTTTTAAATCGCGGAAAAACTTAAACGAGGTTAAACCAACACCAAATCGTTCTACCGTGATCCGAGCACCAACACGGTGGATCATATCTATAAAGCGTTTACTGGCTTTAATATTTTGCTGTAAGCCAAATTCACTCACTTCGAATACCAGTTTTGAGGCAATATTTGTGTCTTTTAATAAACGTCGCTCTAGCCAAATTACGAACTGATCATTGTGTGCGCTTGAGGCGGTAACATTCAAACCAAAGAATTTTTCAGAGAAATTACGGCTCTTAATTTTTTCCAGTGATGAATTAATGATTAACTGATCAATTTCCATCGCCATATCAAGCTTTTCAGCCATAGCTAAAAATGAAGCGGTAGGCAATACTTGGTTTTCTGTTGTTTTAAAGCGCACTTGAATTTCAGCGTAGGCCTTCATGCTTTTACCAATTGGCATAATGTTTTGCATTACCAAATGTACACGCTCAGCTTCAATGACTTCATTAATCACTTTACGCCAGTTTTGATTGCCAAATCCTGCACTTACATTATTAACTAAATCAGTTTCGCGTTGTATATGCCAGGCGTTAGCTTGTTTTGATTGGGCCATGCTCATAGCATTGTCTACTATCGAAAGTAGCTCACCTAAGGGTTTGCCTTTTTCATAAGCGACGATCCCAGTATTTGCTACTGAGCTTAATTCTTGGTTTTGCTGATATTGAGTAAATCGAGATTGTAAGTTATCACCAAAACGTTCAGATTCCTTTAGAGGAGTGTTAGGCAGCACAATCGCGAAATCTGAGCTATTCAAACGAAAAACTTTACTGCCTGTATATGTGCCGCTGATATGTTTAATAATATCAGCCACAGCTTTGACATACTCGTCACCTTTTTGGTAACCACGAGTTTGGTTGATTGCTTGTAATTCGCTACAACGAACCATTGCCAAAGAGCCAAAGGTGCTTTTTTCACTGCTTTCAATGTACTTCTCATAATATTCAACAAACATATTACGGTTGCCAAGTTCAGTAACTACATCTTTATAAGCTTCTTGCTTGATAGAATGTGCGGCATTTTGAATATCATCATGCTTACTTTGTAAAAAGTGCGACAGGCGATTAAAGCTCGGCACTAGGTCAACGCCCAGTTGTTTTATTTTGCTGCTATTAATCGCTGTTTCAAGACCGGTGTTGACTTGATTTTGATTGATATAAACATCAATTATCTCAGCCACTGTCATGCTTATATTTCTATTTAGCTTACTAAACATGGTTTTCATGAACACAATGGGAATAATTGCCATTAAACCTGACACTAAAATAACAATAAACATCGCTTGTTGGAGTATCAACCCAAGGTTATTGGCATTAATAGTAAATTCAACTTTGATATCAGACGCTTGATTAACAGCAAATTGAGGACGGATAGAGTTAAAGCTGGTGTTAACTAATTGCGCAATGGCTGGTAATGAAGTAGGGGATGTAATATTTATAAGTTCTTTACCTTGCTGATCACGCAAAATAAATGAAGAAAAAGTATTACCGTCAGCAAGCACTTGCTGAAGTTTATCTGGTGCTATTTCAGCAATAGAATGTTTACTAATATAGTTGTTTACCACTGATTGCGTTTTATGTTGTGCATCGCTTACTGCGTTGTCAAACGCTGACGCAACAAAATAGCCACCAATACTTGCAAACAACATCCAAGATATTAATTGAATAAATATGAGTTTTTTGAAACCAGCCATGTCTTATTCTTTTTAGTAGATCAAAGGGAAGGAATCAGATCCTTGATTAATCAAATTATTTTACACTTATTAAATGTGTATTAAAAAGAAATATTTTGATTGTAGTAGAGTAGTGGAATTGTTTAGGAAAGTCTAATTGATTCTTTAAGTTGGCTCCCCCTCCCCGACTCGAACGGGGGACCTGCGGATTAACAGTCCGTCGCTCTAACCAACTGAGCTAAGGGGGAACTACGATACTTAAATTTTATATGATTTGGCTCCCCCTCCCCGACTCGAACGGGGGACCTGCGGATTAACAGTCCGTCGCTCTAACCAACTGAGCTAAGGGGGAACAATAATCATATTACATAAACTTGGCTCCCCCTCCCCGACTCGAACGGGGGACCTGCGGATTAACAGTCCGTCGCTCTAACCAACTGCGCTAGGGGGGAGTCGTTTATGCCTGAAACGACTGGCTCCCCCTCCCCGACTCGAACGGGGGACCTGCGGATTAACATTCTGTCGCTCTCACCAACATCACG
>NZ_JACJEW010000033.1:0-56286 GCF_014164315.1 Pseudoalteromonas sp. SG44-1 | reverse complement strand
GTCACTCAGTTTAAATTGAGACTCTAAATTTGTTTGCCTCACTACCTAAGTAGCTTGGCTGTTAGAACTCAATCTGTACGAGTGCCCACACAGATGATTGCTTTATATTGTTAAAGAACGTTGCGATTAAAGCGTTTAACTTTATCTCGCTAGGGCTGCGCATATTACGCTTTCCTATTTTTTTGTCAACACTTAATTTTAAACTTTATCAAAAGTCTAAACTCAAGTTTTACTCGACTAACTGATTAACTCTTGCAGCTTAAGCGTTGCTGTCTGCCGTCTCAGTGGGGTCGCATTATAGGGCGCGGCGAATTTTACGCAAGCGTTTTTATCATTAAATTCGCATTTATTTTATACCCTCAAGATACCCAAAAGAAACTGACACCTTACCCACAGAAGCCTGTGGATAACCTCGTTTTTTTCATCGTTTCACTAAACTATCTGCTTTGCTTATGGTAAGTTGCCCGCTGTTTTTTAAACTCGTTCATTAGGCATATAACATGATAGATATAATAAATAGTATTAGTGGGCTGCTTTGGGGTCATATTCTCGTCTACCTATTAATAGCGGCAGGACTCTTTTTTACTATTAAACTCAAGTTCATTCAATTTGTTCAATTCCCCCACATGATTAAAGTCATGTTCAATTCTCGTCAGTGTGATAAAAACGGTATTTCATCTTTCCAAGCTTTTTGTACTTCCTTAGCCGCACGTGTTGGTACCGGAAATATGGCTGGTGTTGCTGTTGCACTGTATTTAGGTGGTGCTGGGGCTATTTTCTGGATGTGGCTAATTGCCTTAATAGGTATGGCAACGAGTTTTGCAGAAAGTACTTTGGCTCAAGCTTATAAGATTCGTGATGAACATGGTAACTTCAGAGGAGGCCCTGCTTATTATATGGAATATGGTTTGGGCAAACGTTGGATGGGGGTGATTTTCTCACTCTGTTTGATATTGGCATTTGGCCTAGTATTCAATGCAGTGCAATCTAACTCTATAGCCGCTGCATTTAAAGTCGCTTTTGACATTCCAAACTATGTTGTTGGTTTAGTACTAGTCGTTGGCTCTGGCATTATTATATTTGGTGGCCTGAAAACTATTTCTCGCTTTGCAGAGTTGGTTGTACCATTTATGGCATTAGCTTACTTACTTGTAGCTTTATATGTGTGCGCTATTAATGCAGAGCAATTACCGACTGTATTTATGCGTATTATTAATAGTGCATTTGGAATTGAGCAAGCGGGTGCCGGTGCGATTGGTTATGGCGTTATGCAAGCAATGATCCAAGGAATAAAGCGCGGCTTATTCTCAAATGAAGCAGGTATGGGTAGCGCAGCAAATGCGGCAGCGACTGCGACGCCAAATCCGCCCCACCCTGCCTCACAAGGTTATGTGCAAATGCTTGGTGTATTTATTGATACGGTTGTTATATGTAGTGCAACAGCCGCGCTGATTTTGCTCTCTGATCAATTAGTAGCTGACTCAGGTGTAACTGGTATTGCATTAACTCAGGCTGCTCTTGAAGAACATGTTGGAAGCTGGGGCACAATCTTTGTTGCGATTGCTATATTATTCTTTGCTTTTACCTCAATTGTTGCTAACTATTCATACGCAGAAACTAATCTATTATTCTTAGAGCATAATCATGAGCATGGTATGTTGATCTTTAGACTTATAGTATTAGGTATGGTGATGTTTGGCTCTGTGAGTGAACTGGGGTTGATCTGGACCTTAGCTGATATTTCGATGGGCCTCATGGCAATCGTGAATGTTATTGCACTGTTTATGTTATCAGGCGTGGTGATCTGGCTTGCGAACGACTACACCACACAGCGCAAAGCTGGCAAATTACCAACATTTGATCCAACCAAAAATACTCAGCTTGATCAAACCATCCCGAAAGGGATTTGGCATAAAAAGTAAATAAGCTTATTTACAATCAAAGAGGGAGTCTATGTGCTCCCTTTTTTGATCAAAATAATAATGCCTTAGTAGTTATTCAGATTTGCTATCACAAGCGTCTAATATATTCATCGCTAAAGCACGGCCCTTATTGAGTGCTTTATAAATCTGGCTACAGCTTCAACAATGCTTCAACAATGCTTCAGCGAAGCGCCACACAGGAGTGTTGCTCTGAATCTATTGGGTATGCATGCGGCTGCAATTGGCATAGTGACGCTTTACTGTTCTCAGCATTGGCCATTTATCAAGCGTCACCACAAAAGTAAAGCCTGCTGCTTTTTATACCAATCTGCCAAATTATGTGATCTAATTAGCGCACAGATACTTATCTACTTTTACTGAATTGAACTTAAAAGAATCCAAACAACTTTTAGTTTTATCACGTAAAGAGCCTAATGCAAGAAAACGCATACGCCTGCTTGCTGTTTCATTATTCTTTGAGGGGGGAAACAGAACGAATATTGCTAAGCGGCCAAATACAGCACGCTGCAGTGTCAAAAATGGATTTCAAACTACCTTAACAATTGAGTTGGATACGACAACACTGTCTATCTAATCGTGTATTTAGTGGTTATGAAGAAATAGTCGAACAGGTTTCGCAAGCGTGGAATAAATTCATCTCCGTCCCTGATACGGTTAAAATTATATGCTCTAGAGATTGGATCAAATTTACTTAATCTTTATGCAGATTGGTATTAGTGTTAGTTAAGCTAATTTCTCTGGCATCAATCAACAAAGTGATTTGCGTATATTTTGGTATTAAGATTGTCCGTACGCGCTATGGATAAAAGTTAAACGCATACAAAAGCTATAAGGTGAAAGTTTAATTTAATAGATAGATAAGCAATTTGGGGTGTGTTTTTTTACGCTGTAGGTATAAATGAAGTAATAGTGAATATAAAGTGGTGCCCGAGGCCGGACTTGAACCGGCACGACTTGTTAGTCGAGGGATTTTAAATCCCTTGTGTCTACCAATTCCACCACTCGGGCATCGAGTTTGCTAATTAAAGCGTGTGGAGTAATTATTTGGAGGCGGAACCCGGAGTCGAACCGGGGTAAACGGATTTGCAATCCGGTGCATGGCCACTCTGCCATTCCGCCTAAATGTAACAAATAATTTGGAGCGGCACACGAGGCTCGAACTCGTGACCTCGACCTTGGCAAGGTCGCGCTCTACCAACTGAGCTAGTGCCGCATAAAACTTTGTCAGTAATTTGTACGTTGGTGCGCGACTATGTCGCGGTAAACGTTCTGGCAACTGAGCTAGTGCCGTATAATTAGATATAATTCTTTGTAAGAAATATTTTTTATCGCCCTTAAATTACCTTGGTTGAGTAATTTAAAGTGGTGCCCGAGGCCGGACTTGAACCGGCACGACTTGTTAGTCGAGGGATTTTAAATCCCTTGTGTCTACCAATTCCACCACTCGGGCATCGAGTTTGCTATTTAAAGCAAGTGGATAAAACTAATATGGAGCGGCACACGAGGCTCGAACTCGTGACCTCGACCTTGGCAAGGTCGCGCTCTACCAACTGAGCTAGTGCCGCATCATATTAATTCTAATTACTACATTTTTAAAAGTTACATTTGGTATATGTAACTAAACCACAAAGTGGTGCCCGAGGCCGGACTTGAACCGGCACGACTTGTTAGTCGAGGGATTTTAAATCCCTTGTGTCTACCAATTCCACCACTCGGGCATCGAGTTTGCTAATTAAAGCGTGTGGAGTGTTGATTGGAGGCGGAACCCGGAGTCGAACCGGGGTAAACGGATTTGCAATCCGGTGCATGGCCACTCTGCCATTCCGCCTCAATACTGGGTAACCTTTGATAAACTGGAGCGGCACACGAGGCTCGAACTCGTGACCTCGACCTTGGCAAGGTCGCGCTCTACCAACTGAGCTAGTGCCGCATAACGCATGTAAGTATTAATATGTTTCATCGCAACCTTGTCGCGGTAAAACATTCTAGCAACTTAACCAGTGTCACTTTGTTTATCTAGGGGGCTATGCCCTCTCAACACGGACGCATTCTACAGAGATTATTAAACGCGTCAATACAAAAAATGCTAGTTTTGAACTGTTTGATTATTTTTTATCTAAAACGGTGCGTTATTATACGTTTAGAGTCAATTTTTAGTCAATTCAGACCACGCTGCTATCAAATATTGCAGCATAGAAGTAACCGTTAAGAAGGTCGCAATGTAAAGTAAGCCATAACTTAAGTACATCATCCAACTATCGTATTGCCAAATGAGTCCAATAATAGCTAACATTTGCGCAGCAGTTTTAAACTTACCCATATTTGATACAGCTACATTACCACGCTTGCCTTGCTCTGCCATCCATTCTCGAAGTGCTGAGATAACAATTTCTCTGCTTATTATGATTAAAGCAGGAATAGTCATATACATTGATTGATAATAACTAGCTAAAGCAACCAATGCTGTACACACCATCACTTTGTCAGCAACAGGATCTAAGAATGCACCAAATGGCGTAGACTGCTCAAGCTTGCGCGCTAGATAGCCATCAAGAATATCAGTGATCGATGCAAGCCAGAAAATAAAAGCTGCAGCAAAGAAAGCCCATGAATAAGGCAGATAAAATACCACCAAAAAAATGGGGATAAGAAAAAGTCTAAATGTTGTGAGTGTGTTTGGAATATTCCACATAACTACTTGGGGATGTCTTTTTTTCTATATTCGCACGAAGGGCTAGCCCTTGTCATGCAAATGGTTAAATATCTTCTCAGCCATGTCAGAGCTGATCCCGGGTACTTGCTTTAATTGATCTATATTAGCAGCTTTTACTCCCTGCATACCCCCTAAAAATTTTAATAATGTTTGGCGTCGTACCGAGCCGATACCACCTATCTCTTCTAATAGTGATTGAGTGCGTTGTTTTTGCCGCTTGTTACGGTGCCCTGCAATAGCAAAGCGATGTGATTCATCGCGAATATGTTGGATCAAATGTAGCGCTGGTGCGTCTGAATCCATTGGGATTGTTTTCCGGCCACCATCAATTAATAGTGTTTCAAGGCCTGGCCTACGACTGGTGCCTTTTGCCACACCGACTAACAGCGGCATTTTTGCATGTGGCCAATTAGCAAAGTACTGCTCGGCACGAGAAAGTTGTCCTTTACCACCGTCGATAAAAATCACATCAGGAATTTTATCTTCGTCAACCAACTTGTTGTAACGCTTGTTTAACGCAAACTCCATTGCAGCATAATCATCACCTCCAGTGATCCCTGTGACATTAAAGCGTCGATATTCTTTATTATTCGGTCCTTGCGAATCAAACACCACACAACTGGCAACTGTGTTTTCTCCCATTGTATGGCTGATATCAAAACATTCCATACGATTAATATCATCAAGCCCTAACGTCGCTTTAAGTTGTGCGTAACGCTTATTAATCGAATCCTGAGTGCTTTGCTTCACGGTAATACTATTAAGCGCATTCTTATTAGCGAGCTGTAAGTATTGCGCACGCTCACCGCGTGTAACTGTTTTTAAAGTTACTTTGCGTTCACTCACTTGGCTTAATGCTTCACTGAGTACATCAACTTCATCAAGTGCAAATGGCAAAATAACTTCTTTAGCAATTCGCCCTGTTGCACCTGGCGCTAAATAATATTGCCCAAGAAATGAAGCCAGTATTTCTTGTGGCTGTGAATCTTTCGGTACTTTTGGAAAGTACGTTTTGCTACCGAGTACTTTATGATCGCGGATCATCAACAAATGAATGCCATTAAGGCCATTTAAATGAGCAAAACCCACAACATCCATTTCGGCATAATTACCTGATATTGATTGTTGCTCTTGCATTTTACGCAGTAGCATTATTTGATCGCGTACTTTAGCTGCCAATTCAAATTGCAAAGCGTGGCTCGCAGCTTCCATTTTAGAGATCAACGCTGCGATGACTTCATGAGATTTGCCAGTCAAAAATTTACGTACAAAATCAACTTGCTGATTGTATTCATCGTCACTCACTTCATTCACGCAAGGTGCAGAACAACGTTTTAGCTGAAATTGCAAACAAGGTCGACTGCGAACGCGATAATACGCATCTTCACATTGACGAACAGGAAATATTTTCTGCATTAACCGCAAACTTTCAGAGACAGCGCCAGCGCTTGGAAATGGCCCAAAATACTCGCCTTTCACTTTGCGGCTACCGCGATGAAATGCAAGTCTTGGATGTTTGTGAGCAGTTAATAAAATATACGGATAGGATTTATCATCACGCAGTAAAATATTGTAACGTGGCTGATATTTTTTTATTAAGTTATTTTCAAGCAGTAAGGCTTCGGTTTCAGTATTGGTTAAAGTGATGTCAATATCACTAATGTTACTGACTAAAGCGCGAGTCTTGCCATCCGTGACATTGCTACGAAAATAGCTACTAACACGTTTTTTAAGGTTTTTAGCTTTACCAACATAAATAACTTTATCATCACTATCAAGCATCCGATAAACGCCGGGTTCGCTTGATAGTGTTTTTAAGAAATGGGCGTGATCAAATTCTGCCATGGGGCAACACTAGTGGGCGCTGTCGATGTCGATCATCTTATGACGAATAGCCAAATGAGTTAGTTCAACATCACCACCCACATTCAGCTTTTCAAACATTCTATAGCGATAACTGTTCACTGTTTTAGAACTTAAATTAAGGCGTTCGGCAATGTCTTGCACCTTTTCACCTTTAGTGATCATTAACATGATCTGTAATTCACGTTCAGATAAACTCTGAAATGGACTTTCATCAGTACGACCCGTCACTTGCGCAAGGGCAATTTGTTGAGCTATTTCTGGTGCAATATAGCGTTGTCCTGCATTTACTGCGCGAATTGCATTGACCATTTCATCAGAGCCCGCCCCTTTGGTTAAGTAACCATGAGCGCCAATTTGCATCACTTTACTTGGGAATGGGTCTTCACAATGTACAGTTAACACAATAATTTTCACATCAGGGCAATAGCGACAAATTTTCTTGGTCGCTTCTAATCCGCCAATACCTGGCATATTCATGTCCATTAGCACAATATCAGGAGAATGCTGACGGCAAAACTGTACCGCTTCTTCACCTGTTTTAGCTTCACCAATTACTTTAAACCCACGAACATCATCTAAAATACGTTTGATACCCGTTCGTACGAGTTCATGGTCATCAACTAAAAGTACATTAATCAATGGGACACCCTCATATAACCTAACAGCATGTCAGTATGACAATTTAATTCGTCACACTAACACAGAAAATCTGAAACGATAACCCAATTATCGTTTCAGATAACTAATTTAAGATGGCGTTTTTTCACTGAAGCGGTCAACCCACAAGGCAATTACCCCATCACCGGTAACATTACAGGCTGTGCCAAAACTATCCTGAGCCAGATAAAGCGCTATCATGAGTGCCACAGCACCTTCATTGAAACCGAGCATGCTGGTTAATAAACCCAGCGCAGACATGACTGCCCCGCCCGGAGCACCCGGCGCGGCAATCATTACCACACCTAGCATCATAATAAACGGCAACATCCCAAATAATGATGGTACATCCATATTTGGTGATAAAAACATCACCGCCATCGCGCAAGTTACGATAGTGATCGTTGAGCCAGATAGATGAATAGTCGCACACAAAGGTACAGTAAAGTTAGCAACATCTTCTTTTACATTATTTGCTTTGCTTGAGCGTAAAGACACTGGAATAGTCGCAGCGCTTGACATAGTGCCTAAGGCTGTAAAGTAAGCTGGGAGCATATTTTTAATTAATTCAATTGGGTTGCGTTTTAATAAAATACCCGTACCGATATAAAGAATACTTAACCATACCCAATGCATTATTAATGCAGCAATCAACACCACACCAAACGTTTGTAAGGTATCAACAACAGTGCCTGCAACTGTCATCTCAGCAAACACACCTGCAATATAAAACGGTAATGCTGGAATAATAACTTTTGCTAGCAAACCATCAATCACATCGCGGCCCTGATCCGATACTTTTTTCAAGGTCTCTAGCTCTAATTGGCTCATACCGATGCCAAACACAAACGCTGTGGCAAGCGCGGTCATAACACCCATCAATGGTGGGATCTCTAAATCAATAAAACTTGCCACTTCGGTTGCTATTTCAGCTTCAAAGGTTAAACCGCCATCAAATAACGGAATAATTGCACTAACAACCATCACAGCTAATGTGCCTGCAATAATGGTCGAACCGTAGGCGAAACCAACGGTTTTACCTAACAAATGGCCTGAACCTTTTGGTAAACCTGCAATTCCTGATGCTATAAAAAATAAAATAATTAGTGGAATAGTAAAAGTGATCAGCTGACCAATTATTTCTTTTACCGTGTAAAGGAGTTCAACACCTGTTAGTGGAACATATAAGCCCACTAAAATACCGGCCAATATACCGGCAATTAATTTTAAGATTAACGTCATTGTCATCACTTCATAAATTTTGATGGGTGAGGTTTTAGCATGTTTTTAATTATATGTATCATAAAACCGCTCAACAACAGCCTGTTTGCACAAAATACAATCACTTTTAGCGTTAAACGCCCGTCTAATTTGTTCATTATAATATCAACTAGGCAATTCATTATGATCTAGCGCATATAAATTTTGGTCAGTATTTGTATCCCTAATAATCCTATGTCAGCATAACTGATAGTATTTTGGTCTTAATAACTATACTTACAAGCAGTCGCTGTTTTTATTTCATTCAGTTATAAGCCGAATAGATATATCTTATAGCCAAACTTTACTTTAGTTTTTTTAATTCAGCAGTAAAGTGTCACTATTACAGATCGATTACATAAAAATCGGTCACGATTGAATAAATTGCACCTAAGGGAACATTATGTCTACTTTTTTTGAAGATAACTCACTAAGCATCGGTAACACACCGTTGGTAAAACTTAATAGTGTTACAGGTGGGAATGTATACGCTAAAGTTGAGTCGCGTAACCCAAGCTTTAGTATTAAATGCCGCATTGGTGCATCGATGATTTGGGAGGCTGAAAAATCAGGTCAACTTACCAAAGACAAAGAGCTCATCGAGCCTACTTCAGGTAACACAGGTATTGCACTGGCATTTGTTGCAGCCTCTCGTGGTTACAAGTTAACGCTTACGATGCCAAACACTATGAGCTTAGAACGTCGTAAACTATTAAAAGCACTTGGTGCAAACCTTGTACTTACAGATGGCGCTAAAGGTATGAACGGTGCGATCGCTAAGGCAAAGGAAATTCAAGCATCAGCCCCTGAAAAGTTTATTTTATTGCAACAATTCGAAAACCCTGCAAACCCTAAAATTCACTTTGAAACAACAGGCCCAGAAATCTTTAATGCATTAGATGGTAAAGTTGATTTCTTTGTGGCTGGTGTGGGTACTGGAGGTACAATTACTGGTGTCAGCCGTTATTTGAAACTTGAAAAAGGCCTTAATGTAAAATCAATCGCTGTTGAACCAACTAATTCGCCAGTGATCAGCCAAACACTCGCGGGTGAAGAAATTAAACCTGGGCCACATAAAATTCAAGGTATTGGCGCAGGCTTTATTCCTGGTAATTTAGATCTATCAATGATCGATGGTGTAGAGCAAGTGTCTAATGAAGAATGTATAGCAATGGCTCATGAGCTGATGAAAAAAGAAGGTATATTAGTTGGTATTTCATCTGGCGCTGCGGTTGTTGCGGCAAAACGCATTGCTGAGTTACCTGAAAATGCAGGTAAAAATGTCGTAGTAATTTTACCTAGTGCAACTGAACGTTATTTATCAAGCCCACTTTTTGCTGAAGAGTTTTCACAGCAAGAGCTGGTTCAATAAGTTTAAATAGCTTTTGAAAAAGGATGCAAACTGCATCCTTTTTTATTATTTATTGCATTCACATCACTAATTCTTACCGTAAACTTTACATCTGTCGTATTTCGTCACACACTAAATCATCACTAATAAATCTATTTATCTAATGAAATCATTTATAACTCTTTGCACTGCTACATTTTTACTGCTGTTAAGCGGCTGTGGAAATGAAGATTCACCAAAAGGTGAAAAAAATACCCCAGGAAATAGCGCAGCACTATTTTTTGATACACTTTATAACGAACAGGATCTGAGCAAAGCCACTACCATGGCCACACCTAAAATGGCGCGGATCATGAACTCTTATGGCACCTCAAAACAATTTGCCCGCAATTTAGTCAACATGCAATACGATGATGTAGTAATTGAAGTTGATATGACTAATATGAGTTTAAGAGAACAGTATGGCGATACAGCCAATATCAACCTTATTTTCACAGGCCACTTCAATGGTAATAAAGTTGATGATATGCGCAGCGTAAAAATGGTGCGTAAAAAAGGCAATTGGTATGTTGATAAAATCAATGCCGATCCTTTTGCACGCTAACGCTTTATATTAAATATTTAAATAGCTTAACAAGCCTTGCTCGCAGCAAGGCTTGTTAGTTTTCGCTATTACAGTTCACCTGGCTGATAATTATCTACCGCAATAGCCTGTTTGCGTAGGTTATTTGCAGCATGTAGCTTTTCGCCTTGCTCATCAGTTATTAACTGTTTTTCAAGCGCACTGTCGATTGCAGTTGCTATATCAGCATTACGGTTAAGTGTGCCGTCACGTTGCCATTTCTTCAATCGTTTGAAGGCGGAGCTGGTATCATGCATCGCCATAAACGCATTCTCCATCACACCAGTACCCGCTTTATCATCCACATAACATAAATGAGTTAAGCGGTTTCTAAATACCCCAGGTTGGGTCATATGCTCACAAATTGTTTGTGCAAGTTCATCACTTGGGCGCTGATAATGATTACCAAGCGGAAATACAATACGTTTTAAAATGAAGTTAATAACTGGGTTTGAAAAGTTTTTGAAAAAACCGTCAAATGCTTGGCCAATTTCAAACAGTGACAATTCAACCGCATATTTTACGAACGGAAGATCAGCTTGTTGACGCCCCTCGTCTTCAAAACGTTTTAATACACAAGATGCTAAGTATAAGTGGCTTAAGACATCCCCTAAACGCGCTGAAATCATCTCTTTACGTTTAAGCTCACCACCAAGTACTAACATTGCCACATCAGTGCTAAAGGCAAGTCCTCGGCTCATACGCCCTAACTGCTTATAATATGAAGCAGCCTCACCGCAAACGGGCGATTTTGCAAAATAGCTTCGCGTTAATCCATGTATAAAAGCCATACTCGCATTAGTAGCGGCAAATAAAATATGCTGCAGTAATAATGAATCAAATTCTTTTAACGCAAGATCGTCATCTTCCATTGCTGCGGCTTCCATTTCTTTGAGTACAAATGGGTGGCAACGAGTTGCACCTTGACCGAAGATCATCAGATTACGGGTTAAAATATTCGCCCCTTCAACAGTAATTGATACTGGAATGCCCATATAACCGTGCGCTAAATAGTTATTTGGCCCCACTTGGATCCCCTTACCCGAATGAATGTCCATAGCATCATTCATTACCGTACGGCCCATCTCTGTCATATGATATTTGGCAATCGCAGTCACCACTGATGGGCTTAATTTTAAATCAATGGCTCCGGCAGTCATTAAGCGGCATGATTCAAGACTATAGGTTAGTCCACCAATGCGAGCCAGCGCCTCTTGCACGCCTTCAAACTGCCCGATAGAAACACCAAATTGTTGACGTACCATTGCATAGGCCGATGTCATACGGGCACATAAATGCCCTGTTGCACTGCTCAATGCTGGTAATGAAATACCGCGCCCGGCACTTAAGCACTCAACCAACATCCGCCAACCTCGTCCAGCCCCTTTTTGACCGCCAATGATCCAATCAAGAGGAATAAATACATCTTTACCGTAGGTTGTGCCATTCATAAACGCCATATTCAATGGATAATGGCGCTCACCCGTTTCCACACCAGGGTGATCTGTTGGGATCAGCGCACAGGTTATACCTAGCTCTTTATGTTTACCAAGTAATCCATCGGGATCATACATTTTAAAAGCAAGTCCAAGAACCGTTGCTACGGGTGCAAGCGTAATGTAGCGTTTTGACCAATTTAATCGTAAGCCTACAACTTCTTGGCCTTCAAACTCACCCTTACACACTACGCCAGAGTCAGGAATACTGCCAGCATCAGAGCCTGCTTCAGGGCCTGTTAGAGCAAAACACGGCACATCATCCCCTTTCGCAAGTGAAGGTAACCAGCGCTCTTGCTGCTCTTTTGTACCATAATGTAATAGTAATTCACCAGGGCCTAAACTGTTGGGCACCATCACGGTGACTGCAGCTGTTAAGCTTTTAGTGGCGATTTTAGCTACGATGGTTGAGTTTGCAATTGCTGAAAACTGGCGTCCGCCAAATTTCTCGGGAATGATCAGCGCAAAGAAACCTTGGGTCTTTAGGTAATCCCATACTTCTTTTGGCAAGTCTTTATCTTTTTGCACAATATGATAGTCATCAAGCATTGCCAACAGTGTGTCCACTTCATTGTCTAAAAATATTCGCTCTTTTTCGCTCAACTCTGGCTTTGGGTAGCTGTGAAGTAGTTGCCAATCAGGATTGCCACTAAATAGTTCTCCATCCCACCACACGTCGCCCGCTTCCATCGCTTCACGCTCAGTTTGCGAAAGCGGCGGTAATACCTTTTTAAACATTTTAAATGTCGGGCGACTGACGAGATTTAAGCGGATATCTTTAACCGCAAAAATAACTATCACCAACACCAGTAACAAAATAAACACTGACATGGAAACTATCCTTATTAATTAATAAAACAGATTGACTTAATTATGACCGATCCTTTAATAAATACAATGCCACTGTAAACTCGCATTGCCTGAGCTAAAGAGTCGGTTATTGATAAACTTTGCCTAACACATAGACGCTGCTATCATCCTACCCGATAAATAACAAATATAAGGGTTAACATGACTACTCCACATTTTAAGCTCAGTTTGAGCGCAATAATGGTTGCCAGCACATTAGCATTAAGCGGCTGTAACCAAGAAGCCACTAACACAGTAACTCAAGCTGCAAGCCCTGCGCCGGTAACTGCAAAAGACGCGCAAGCCTTTTTAGATACGACAGAGCAAGAGCTCAGTGCTTTATATCTAGAATCAAGTCGCGCGGAATGGATATACGCTAACTTTATAACGCATGATACATCAGCCCTATCAGCTGAAGTAAATCGTAAAATGACCGAAGCGGTGGTTCGCCTTGCTAACGAAGCTGCACAGTTTGACTCTCTCGAACTTGATTATGACGCACGTCGTAAACTCGACAAATTAAAATTGGCACTGACTTTACCTGCCCCACAAGATGCAGAAAAAACAGCAAAACTATCACAGCTTGTGGCTGAACTTGGCGGTATATATGGTAAAGGTAAATATTGTAAAGACGATGGCAGCTGTTTAAGCCTAGGTGATATGACTGCAACAATGGCCACCAGCCGTGATTACAACGAACTGCTTGATTTATGGCAAGGTTGGCGCCAGGTATCAAAACCAATGCGTCCACTGTATGAACAACAAGTTGTATTAACCAATGAAGGCGCTAAAGAGCTTGGTTATGCAGACACTGGTGCAATGTGGCGTAGTAAGTATGATATGCCAGCAGATGATTTTGCCAAAGAACTTGATCGTATTTGGGGGCAAGTAAAACCATTATATGATTCGCTGCATTGTCATGTTCGTGCCAAGTTAGGTGAAAAATACGGTGAAGACAAAGTACCTCAAGACCAACCTATCCCAGCGCATTTATTAGGTAATATGTGGGCGCAATCGTGGGGCAACATTTACGATGTAGTCGCACCTGAAAATGCCGATCCTGGTTATGATGTAACCGCATTATTAGCCGAGCATAACTACGATGAACTTAAAATGGTACGCGGCGCTGAAAAATTTTTCACCTCAATGGGATTTGCACCTTTACCTGACACCTTTTACCAACGTTCGTTATTCACTAAACCTGCCGATCGTGATGTACAGTGCCATGCTTCAGCGTGGAATATAGATAGTAAAGACGACTTACGCATTAAAATGTGTATTCAGCGTACTGGTGAAGAATTCTCAGTTATTCACCATGAGTTAGGTCACAACTTCTACCAACGCGCTTACAATACCCAACCGCTTTATTATCAAGAAAGTGCTAACGACGGTTTCCACGAAGCCATTGGCGATACCATTGCGCTTTCGGTAACACCTGGTTACTTAAAAGAAATTGGTTTATTAGAGCAAGTGCCTGATGAATCGAAAGACATTGGCTTATTAATGAAGATGGCGCTGGATAAAGTTGCCTTTATTCCATTTGGTTTACTTGTGGACCAATGGCGTTGGCAAGTATTTTCAGGTGCAGTAACCCCTGAAAACTACAATAAGGCATGGTGGGAATTACGTGAAAAGTACCAAGGTGTAAAAGCACCTATCGCACGAAGCGAAGCTGACTTTGATCCAGGTGCAAAATATCATGTGCCAGGTAATACACCTTATACACGTTACTTCTTAGCGCATATTTTACAGTTTGATTTCCACCGTAGTTTATGTGAAATAGCAGGTAACAAAGAAGCCATTCATCGCTGCTCAGTATACAACTCTAAAGAAGCAGGTGAAAAACTCAATGCTATGCTAGAAATGGGTTCAAGCCGCCCTTGGCAAGAAGCATTAGCCACCGTAACAGGTAAACCTGAAATGGATGCAACAGCCCTACTTGATTACTTTGCGCCACTGCAAAAATATCTTGATGAGCAAAATAAAGGCCGTCAATGTGGTTGGTAAGTTAACTAGTTAAATAGCAAAATGCAAAAGCCCGCTCAATTGAGCGGGCTTTTTTAGTATTGCAGTACTAAATTTACAGTTTGATTAGAACTGTAAGCTTACATTTGCAAAGTAAGCGTCATAACCAGAATCATCCCAGTTATTACCGTAACCCGCTTTTAAGCCAACATTTTTGTTGAAGAAATGTTGAGCACCAAAAGTGTAATCATCGTTTTTATTAAATGTAACAAACGCTGATGTCGCTTTAGTGAAGTAGTAATTAGAACCTAATTCCCATGAACTACCACTGTCGTCAGTATCTGAAATAGTACCTTCAACTGTTAGGTAGTTACCTTGCTTAAGGTCCATGAAATATTTTGCATTCACTGCACGGTAATCAAACTCATCGTCTGATGTTAAAGTGAAGCCGATGTAATCTGTGCTGTTTAATTGGTGGTTATATGCTAAATCGAACATAAACACATTATCAGCATCTTCAACATCAATAAACGTTGCTTTTAATAATAAATTTGGATTAAAAAAGTAACCTGCTGATACATTAATTTCATCTGTGCTTGAACCGAAATCGCTGTCATGGTTGCTGTATTTAGCACCCACAACGAAATTCTCAACGAAATACTCACCACCAATAGTCGCTACATCACTAGAGTCATTATCAATGTATGAACCATATACGTTGGTTTGCTTATTGATGTACTCAAATTGATCGTAAGGACCTAAAGTCGCTTTTGGAGAGAAGTAATACGTTGAATCAACGCTCACTGTGTCGTTGCCATCGGTATCCTTATATCCTAAATGGCTAATTGACTGATAGTTATCCGCAGCAGTCGCGGCACTAGAAAGAAGAATACTCGAAATAATAACTGCTAATTTTTTCATAAAAAGATTTCCCTATTTTACATTGTTTTATTGCTACAAGGTTTAACGTTTAACCGGTTGGTTAAGACGGGGCACATCCTAACGCGAGTAAACTGAATCGAAACTTAACTAAGTGCTTGTATTTGATTATAAAAATGTAAGTGAATGTAGGAAAATGTAAAAAAAAAGTAGCGAACAGGAATGTTAATCGCTACCATTTTAAGAGCTCAATTATGATTAAAGCGCGTACTGGCTGATTATCCGGTACACATCATTGATATTATCACCCGATTTAAAGTCTTTACTGATCGGTGTTGGATCAGAGCCAACCCAAATTTTTAATTCAGCATCTAAATCAAAATGACCGGCACTTTCTTTACTAAACTTGGTAATTTTTGAATAAGCGATACTGATCATCTCTATTTTTGAGCCAGTGACCCCCTGCTTATCTAACAAAATTAAACGTTTGTTAGTAAAAATAAACATATCACGTACCACTTTATAGGCTTTTTCGACTTGTTCACCTTCAATCAGGGTATTTGCCAATACTTTTTCTAAATCATCGTCATCAACTTCACTGGCATTACCCATTAAACCACTTAATAAACCCATTATATTTGCTCCTGTTTAAATATTTGATTTTCTAATGTATGCCCGTTTACCAATTGGCGATAACGCCAACCTTGCTGATAACAATGTTGCAGTATGGTGATATCAAATGGTGTCGCCGTTTTTTGGTACTCAATAACATATTCTTTAGCTTGACTCATATATACTTTAGACACATCTGCTAAGGCTTGTATTTTGGCTTCAACATCTGGGTAATGCTCGCTCAGTAACAATGTAATAAATCCAGACTCTAGTTCGCTATTATCACTGTGTGTTGGATGCTCTGTGAGCTTGCCTTTATCAAGGTGAAGTACATGTGAACATAAGCGTTCTAGTTCAGTTAAATCATGCGAGCTTAAAATAAAGGTAGCCTCACTGCTAAGATTCGCAACCACTTCGCGTACTTCGCGAGCATGAATAGGATCAAGCCCAGCGGTTGCTTCATCCAACATGACTATTTGTGGTTTCCCGATCAACGCTTGACCTATGGTGACACGTTTACGCATTCCATGTGATAAATCATCAGAACGCTGTTTAGCAACGTCAGCTAGTCCGACTAACTCAAGTACGCGGATCGCTTCTGCTTGGCTTTGCTTATTTGACAGCCCTTGTAGCTGGCCATAAAACGCCAGTTGGTGAGCGATACTAAAGCGCGGATCAAGTTGAGCATCTTGTGGTAACGCACTGAGCTTGCCAAACAATTCACTACTGCCGGGGTTATGCCCAATAATATTGAGCGTGCCTTTTGTTGGTAAAATATAACCGCATAACAAACTAAACAAGGTGGTTTTACCAGCACCATTTGGCCCAACCAATGCTACTGGCGCGCCTTGCTGGATCTCAAAACTTACCTGATCAAGGGCCAATTTATTACCATACTGCTTAGTTAAACCTGTTGCGTGTATTAGTGTGCTCATAGAGAACTCCTTGCAAAAATACGCTGAGCAATCGCTAGCATCACGGTAGTTTGTATTAACGCAATGCCAATGCTATTAAATATTCCTGCGTTTTGTCCTGCCATTTGATCAAGTTGTACGCCAGGGAAAACATAATCAAGCATTGCCAAAACGGGTATTTGCCAGCTTAAAATACTGACCACAATATTCCCGCCAGCAAAAAATAATACGGCAAGCACCACAGTTAAACGCGCTGAGCGTGCAAAAGTATTTAACAACGTCATTAGTGCTATAAAGGGCAAAACAGCAATTAATAAATAACAGAACAAAACAAAGCTGCGACTTATGCCACTGACTAATAATGCTGGATCTCTAAAGACCATAACTGCAACTGAAGCTACCAAGGTAACAAGTATTAATGCTGCTAAAATAAATACCTGTCCTAAAAAGCGGCCAAATAACATTTCATTTCGGGTAGCTCTAAGAGATAAAAAGCGTAGTGTTCCTCGTTGTTTATCACCAACAAGTTGGTCGCTACATAAAAACAAGCAGAAACTAGGAAAGCTATACAATGCAATTAACCAATACATTGCTAATTCAGCTTCAGGCCAATCGAGTAATTTACTCAGTCCAATAGCACCAAATACTTGTTGTGCTAAATCGGCTATTTGGGGCGAACTAATTAAGCTGACCGCTTGACCTATCGGATAGCGTAAAATCAATAACCAACAAATCGAAAATGCGGCAACAGCAAGTAAGCCGCGCTTGGTTAAAAATAATCTCACTAGTTCAAACTGGGCAATCTTTAATAATCGCTGAGGGTGGAGTTGCGTCACAGATATTCCTTATTAATCTATATACAGCTTACACTAAGGGCAAACGTGTTGAATTACTAGCAAAAAAAAGCCCGTATTAATACGAGCTTTGTAACAAATAATGTAGTCTTACTGATCCGCAGGCTACAAATTCTGTTGATATATGTCGAGTGCTTGGCTTAAATCAGCGATCAAATCGTCCACATCTTCAAGGCCTATATGTAAGCGGATCACTGGCCCTTGCGTCCAACCAGTTACTGAGCGTAAACCTTTCATAGTTAAGTTGGCAGTCACTAAACTCTCAAAGCCTCCCCACGAGAAGCCCATTTTAAAATGCTCTAAACTATCTAAAAAGGCATCAATCGCGCTTTGGTTCCCTTGTTTCATAACAAAAGAAAATAAGCCATTACTACCATCAAAATCACGCTTAAAAAACTCATGACCCGGACACGTTGCAAATGCTGGATGACGAATATGGTCAACCAATGGATGCTGCTCTAACCACTTCGCAACTTCAATCGCGGCTTTTTCATGCTGATTTAAACGTACCGCCATAGTGCGCAGGCCTCTTAACGCTAAATAGGCGTCATCAGCCGACGTACATTGACCAAGTAAATATGAATTTTCTCGTAGTGTCGGCCAGTATTTTTTATTGGCCACTGCCACACCCATCATCACGTCCGAATGACCCACAATGTATTTAGTTGCCGCTTGAATACTAATATCCACCCCGTGTTCAAGTGGGCGATAATGCAAGCCATTACCATAGGTGTTATCAAGCATGGTCATTACCCCATGCTCATTGGCAACTGCAACCATGGCTGGTACATCTTGAATTTCCATAGTGATAGAACCAGGCGACTCTAAAAACAGCACTTTGGTGTTGTCTTTGATCAGCGCTTTAATATCTGCCCCAATTGTTGGTGGATAATAAGTCGTCTCAACGCCAAAGCCAGCTAAAATTTTATCGCAAAAATCACGAGTTGGTTCATAGGCATTATCTACCATTAAGATATGATCGCCCGCTTTCAAAAAAGCCAATAGTGTGCTGCTAATCGCCGCTGCACCACATGGATAAAGCGCACATCCCTCACCACCTTCAAGCTCAGTGATCGCTTCTTGTAATGCAAAATGTGTAGTAGTACCACGACGACCATAAAAAAGTGTTTTATCGCCACGTTTTTTTGCCGCTTTTTTAAGCTCTGCCACTGAATCAAAAACAACTGTCGATGCACGTTGCACTACGGGGTTAACCACCCCATGAGTATATGCTTTTTTACGTCCGGTACTTACTAACAGCGTATTTTTATTGCTTTTTGTCGTCATCATTAATCCTTAAAATATTTCGTTCGAACATACTCTGCACTATGCTTAATCTTGCAAATTACACCAATAGTCGATTAAATAGCGCGAGATAGAATCAGCTCTTGGTAGCTTTAAATGCTCCCCCTCTTCGTGCCAATTGCCAAATTGAGCAAGCTCTTCACGGCTAAACCACTGCGCATCGTCTAGTTCGTCTTTATCAACCTGGATATCTTCCGTAACAGCTTCAGCGATAAAGCCCAGCATAATCGATGATGGAAATGGCCACGGCTGCGAGGCAATATACTGAACATTTTCAACCACAATGCCCGCTTCTTCCATCACTTCACGCGCCACCGCTTGCTCTAAGCTTTCGCCCGGATCAACAAAACCAGCTAAAGACGAATACATACCTGCTGCCCACACAGCTTGGCGACCAAGTAAACAGCGTTCAACACCATCAGCAAATGTACGCGTTACCACCATGATCACGGCCGGATCAGTTCGCGGAAACGTTTGGTGTTTACACCCATCATTACTACATAAACGTGAATGACCCGCTTCAACAAGCTCATTTTCGCTGCCACAACGTCCACAAAAACGATGAGTTGCATGCCAGTAACACAAACCTCGTGCCAGTGCAGCCATTGAGCCTTGCGCGATTTCCACTTGCACCCCAAAGCGGCGAATATCGACAAACTCAGCGTCACCTATCAGCTGGCTTAAGGCGGCTTCGTCTAGCTTGCTTACATCAAGTGCGAAATGACTGGTTTGCTGCTCATCTAAACCTAAAAATATCGCTTCGTTTAGTGCTAAGTGACTCACATCACTAAAGCTTAAAAAAGTCACAGCAATATTATTTATATCAAATAAAGTGTGATTGTTATTCACCAATAACCAACGGCTTTGCTCATTTATTTGTGCTGCCACCCATTGTTGCTCTTTACGTAGGTTTGATGCGCGGTTTAAAGGCATCTGGCTGTAATTTAGCATGCTTATCCTTGTTACTATTTAGATGGCTAAAACTACCATAAGCTTACACGAAACCCAATTTATTACTGACGTTGAAACAGCCAAAAAAAAAGCCCTGAAGGGCTTTTTAAACACACAATAAATTCTGTCGTAATTACAATGTAGCTAAATGAGCCTGTAATTTTTGATTTTCAGCTTCGATATGCTGATAAAACTCTAAATCTTCAAGTTTGCTTGCTGCTGCTTTATCAATAACAATCACAGCATCTTTATGTAACTGAAGCGCAGAGGCTGGACATTTAGCCATTAACGGGCCTTCAATCATAGCATGCACTGCATCAGCCTTATTTTCACCCGTAGCAAGTAAAACAACTTTTTTCGCCTCCAAGATCGTACCAATTCCCATCGTAATTGATAACTGTGGCTGATATTCATCAGCAGCAAAAAAACGGGCATTATCATCAACGGTTGCTTTAGTCAGGGTTTTTACACGAGTACGTGAACGCAGACCTGATGAAGGCTCATTAAAGCCGATGTGACCATTACGTCCGATGCCTAATAACTGTACATCAACACCGCCTGCTGCAACTATTTTGTCTTCGTATTCTTTGCATGCTGTAATTGGGTTTAGGGCATCCCCTGGCGGTACAAAGGTATTATCTTTGTTTATATCAATATGGCTAAACAATTGCTCATTCATGAAGTGGCGGTAACTTTGTGGATGATCGCCCGTTAAACCTAAGTATTCATCTAAATTAAACGTTGTTGCTTGTGAAAATGAAATCTCACCCGCTTTATTTTTAGCGATTAATTCTTGATATAACGCAACTGGCGTAGAGCCCGTTGCTAAACCGAGCACTGACGTTGGTTTTTTTTGTAATTGTGTTGCGAAAATATTTGCGCCATATGCTGCTACGGCTGCTGCATCATTTAAAATTACTATTTGCATATTAATTTGCTCAGTTATTAAATTAGTTGATGAAAAAATGGGACCTAAGTCCCAACCCCATGTGCAATCGGATTGGGCCTTAGATCAAACCAAACAGGGATACACTATTTGGTCAACACCATTATGACAACGCTGTCATTATTGCCATTCAATTTTAGTTTGTAAAGTAAAAGTGAATAAAAATTTACCTTTTTTACTGTGCTGTACATTAGCCAGCTAAACACTGACAAATATTTTGCGCTTATACATCCAATGTAATAAATGCATTTGCACCAGCAAAAGCGCAACCACGCCAATCAGTGGCTGCCAATCGGTAGCTGCAGCTGTAATAAAGCCACCAAACACGCTATGGCTTATAAACTCCCAATTCACTAAGCTTGATGCCAAATAAATAATGATTGAGTTAGCGCCAATAATCACAAACGGATAAGCTAATTTTTGGCCATTGAGAATATCAATCACCGCATAAAACACAGCCAGTAATATTGCGCTCCATCCGACTGTGACTAAAACAAATGAACTGGTCCATAATTCTTTATTAACTGGAAACTGTAAATCCCAAAGCCAACCTAAGCAAACACTCACAACACCTGCAACAAATAATATGCCTGCTGTTTGCCATTCGCCAATCTTACTTGCTCTGGCGATTAGTTGTCCTGCAAATACCCCAAACATGGCATTCACAATAGCTGGTAGACTCGATAACACGCCCTCGGGGTCGACGGCTCTATTTTGATAACTAATACCGGGTAAAAAATGCGAATCAAACCATGTATTCCAACTCCCCTGTGCACTTAAATCACCAGCGTTACCTCCTGGTACAGGAATAAAACACATCAAGATCCAATACCCTAGCAGGAGAGCGATTGCTGTAAAGAGCTGTGTGCGAATACTGGTATGCCACACTAGCATTGCACAGAAAAACCATGCAATCGCTATTCGACCAAGTACACTCGCATAGCGTATTTCATCGAAGGCAAGCGGAATACCTGTGCCCCAACCATGGTTATACATCACCCCTAACCCGCACAATAGCAATAACCGCTTTAACGCTTTAGCATAAAAAACTTTTCGCTCTTGCCATGGCAGATGATCGATGCGTTTTGGTGCTAAGCCCATCGCCACACCTGATAAAAAGATAAATAACGGAAAAATCAAATCGTAAAATGTAAATCCATGCCATGCACTGTGTAGCGTATGCGCTTCAAATACCTGCCAACCGGTCCAACCGGTTAAAACAAATAAAGCGGCAAAAATAGATTGCCCACCTAAAATCCAAAACATATCCATGCCACGTAAAGCATCAAGAGATGCTAAGCGCTTTTTACTCGGCTTTGTGTCTGTATGTGCTGTTGTCATTATTTTTACTCTTAAATAAAAAGCCCGCGATACAACTGCGGGGTTTTTACAGGGAAACATTACACTGCATTACCTGCAATATAAGTTGCTTTTACAAACTGATGTTCATCGAGCACCACAAAGTCTGCATCAAAGCCATCAAGTAAACGTCCCTTTTTCTTGAGGTTTAAATATTCTGCTGGATACAGTGCAGCCATGCGTAAACTTTCACTGAGGCTTACATCCAATGTATTAATGGTATTACGCACTGCACTGGCCATGTCTAATACACTGCCTGCTAATTCGCCCGTACTTGAGTTTAATCTATCCCCAGTACGAATTACTTTGCGCCCGTCAAAAAAATCAAATTCCATATCATCGGTACCCACTGGTGGCATTGCGTCAGTGACTAACATAATTTTGCCGCGCTGTTTGGTGCGAATAGCTAATTGTGCAGACAATGGATGTACATGATGCCCATCAACAATTAAGCCACACCAGCTGTTATCATGCCAAAGCGCAGCGCCAACCACGCCTGGTTCACGCGATGTAAACGGCGACATCGCGTTATATAAATGTGTAAACCCATCGGCGCCAGCATTGAGTGCCGCCATTGTCGTTGTATAGTCAGCATTAGTGTGACCTAGTGATACTTTTACACCACACGCCACTAAGCGCTCAATATCAGCAATGCTGACATTTTCTGGCGCTAAGGTAACCATTTTGATACCTAAATCTTGACGCGCATAAATGGCAAATTCTTGTTCGCTAATTGGGCGAATAAACTGCTCACTGTGTGTGCCTTTTTTTGGAAAAGACAAATGCGGACCTTCAAAGTGAATACCTAATACACCCGCGACCCCTTCGCATATTGCTTTTGCTGTTGCATCAGCAGCTGCTTGCATGGTTTCAACTTTATCGGTGATAAGTGTTGGCATCAGTGCCGTTGTACCAAATTGACCATGCGCTTTTGCAATACGATCTAAGCATTGTGTGCTTTGCTCAGCATTAAAAAATGCCCCGCCACCGCCATTAACTTGTACATCGATAAAGCCTGGCGCAACTAAACCATCTAGCTCAATAACACTGCCTGTGGTGGAAGTTTCAAGATGAAAAACGCCATTTTCAACGCTGAATAATGCATTATCTAGAAATTTTTCAGCCGTGAATAAACGTGTCGCGCGATAGAAGGTTTTCATTACAGTGCTACCTTTTGGTCTTGCTCTAATACTGATTGCTGTGCAAAATAAATTGCGCCCATTTCAGGCGGTTGCTTTGGTACTTCAACGAGTTTTGCAATTGCTGGGTCAAGCCATTGATTTAAAGGCTCTGCAAGACCACCGATCATAGATAAACGCGGAGGATTGTTCTCTAATAAACGATGCGCTAACTGACTCACGTATTGCGCTCCGTCTTTTACAATGGCTAAAGCGATTTGATCGCCTTGGTGTGCTGCATCAAATACATAGCGAGCAAGTTTTGCATAGCTACTTGACGGTTGTCCGGCCATTTGCTCTGCAATGCCCATTGCTGTGGTGACATTAAAATGCTCTTTAACCACTGGCGTCATTATCGTGTGAGGACCTAAACCATCTAGCTCCATTAACACCGCTTTAATTGCCTCTAAGCCCATCCATGCGCCACTGCCTTTATCGCCAAGTGCAAAACCATGACCGCCGTAATTCACCGACTGCCCTTTTACATATGAAAAACCACATGAACCAGTACCCGTGATTATCACAGCACCATCACCGCCTTCATGAGCCCCGATACACGCCGTATGTAAGTCAGTAGTTAAAAACATTTGTTTAAATGGGTGCTCCCACTCTGTTATTTTTTCATATAAGTTCGGTAAATTAACACCCGCCAATCCTAAACCGGCATACACTTGATGAATAGACTCTAATGGCAAACCTGCATCGCGCATCGCCAATTGTGTAGATACCATTATTGACTCTAATGTGCGCTCCAACCCATGTAATGGATTCGCAGGGCCACCTAAACCTGTTCCTAATACCCCGTTTTGCACAGAGTATATAGTTGCACGGCACTTAGTTCCGCCACCGTCGATACCAATATACAATTGGTCCTCATTCGCACTCTTAGCCATCATTTAACGACCTCTAACCTTCGTTTTATATTTGTATTAATCGCATGTTTTTTTATTATCTTAATGCGATTCACCATCAACCCATGTTGAATTAATGTTACACAACAAATGACAGCGTTGTCATTAAGTTTTTTATAAAAAATCTCACATATCCCACATTTATCTCTAATTAACTGAATTAAATAAATAATTAATATCAATTAAATTAGTGTCGACTATCTTTTAACGTAATAATAAGGTTTAAAAATGACATTATTACCTAAAAAAACAACAAAAATAGTGATTTATAACACTATTTTCATAACTTAAATGGCCAAAAAACATAAATAAAAATGCAGAATATGCATTCAGTTTACCAAAAATAATAATTTAGTAAAGATTCACTGTCGATATTGGAATATTTTTTCTAGTGGTAGATTAAAAACAATCGCGATCTTAAAAGCGACCTCCAGCGACGGTGAATACCTTGCCGCTTCAATTGCGGCAATTGTTTGACGCGTCACCCCTACGACTTCAGCTAATTGCTGCTGCGTCATTTCATTATGCTGAAACCGTAATGCACGGATCGTATTAGTAATCGCTAACTTTGCCATTCTAACCTCTATATAATAGCCAAGCTTCGGCCCCAGTGCCGATTATCTCGCTCACCAACGCTGCGATTACTAACTGGTGAACCGGACTAATTGCAAACCCAAAATGTGGGTCAATCAGCATTGCAAACACCGCGTTCACAACGCCTAATTGTAAAATAAGTAGTGCAACACTTTTTGCTTTTAAGGCAATAGCCTGTTCACGTTCATCTTTCGCTTGATCCGCATATTTAGTATTAAATATCGCTAAGATAATGTGCATCACAATAAGCATTACAACGGTTTGTATCGTAAGTGATATCAACAAGCCACTTGCTAATAACGGATCCATCTGAGCTTCTGGCGTCATTGATAATACTGACTGCAAGTAATTAAACAACACAACCATGGTTATGCACATCTCAAGTAACCGCGATTTTTGTGTATAACTCATATCACCCCCTTATAATAATAAATTTGATGTTAAGTATACTTAACATTAATGACTATAAGAGTGGGCTCACATCATGTCAAATATTTTTAACATGATGTTATGTTTTTAATACATTAGTTTCAAAGTAACAGGGAATCATCAATGCAAAAAAACTGTGCCGCACTTTGTTTTAATGCATCAGCCGTCAGTCTATCAGCGCCATAGACGTCACACGGTACATTATAATGATGCTGTAAATGACCCAGTAATAAGGCAAAATCCCCGTCGCCGGAGAGTAAAATAACTTTGTCGAGGTTTTTACCTTGTTCTAGCATGTCGATGGTGATGCCGACGTCCCAATCGCCTTTTGCGCTGCCATCTTTACGCTGAATAAATGGTTTTAGCTTTACCTCAAAACCAATCGCACGAAGAATATTTTGAAATTGAGATTGCTTTTCGTCCCCGCGATAAATTGCATATGCAATCGCGCAGTCTATATCATAGTCATCACTGATTTTTGCCCAAAAGGCATTGTAATCAAAGTTTTTTCGGTAGCTCTCTCGACAGGTGTAATAAATATTTTGGACATCGACAAAAATCCCCACTCTCGGCTTTTTCGCCGTTGTACTATGTATCTCTTGACTCATGCGTTATCCCTTTTAAATTAATCACGCTACTGTAGCATACCCTGATTAATTTCAAGCCCTTGCATTTAGCTTTCAAGTAACCTAAATTAGTTACATTGAAGCATGTAACCAAAATTGGTTACTTTTCTTTATGTAACTTAAATCAAGGACATTTATGATTGCGGTGATCAGCGGTGATGTGATCAAATCACAACATATTCCAAAGCACGACTACGATGCGATGCTCTACCAGCTCGACCAAAGTTTGCGAGCAATTACTCAACGCCATCTGGGACAAAGTATTATTTATCGAGGCGATGCGTTTCAGGTGCAAATAAATCAACCAGCCCAAGTATGCCGTGTCGCAGTGCTGCTTTACTTACATCTTAAAGCCACCGGCTATGAAATTCGCCAAAGCCTTGCCATTGGTAAAATAGATAATGCTAGAGCCGATATTAAAACAGCAACAGGCTCTGCATTTACATTATCGGGGCGCGGTCTTGACGAAATCCATAACCAACGCTTTACTCTTAGCAGTATTGATGAACTCAAAAATGATGGCTTAACCCTTAATCTAGCTTTTATTGACGTGCTCCTGAGCAAAATGACACACAAACAAGCGAATGCCTTATATGTCTATTTAACCGCAGAAAACAATCAACATAGTGAACTTGCTAAACAATTAAAAACCAGTCGTGAGAATGTGACCAAGTTACTTAATCTTGCACATTATCAGTTGATCGAGCGTTTTTTAGACTATGCAGAGCAGGCCATTGCTAATGCCGTGATAGGAGTAAAAAAATGAGTTTTATGTTGTTATTAGTTGCATTATTTATCGGTCATATTTTAGCTGATTTTTATTGGCAGCCAATGAGTTGGGTTAATAACCGTAATACACGTCACTTTCGTGCTAAAAAACTGTACTTGCATGTGCTAGTGCACGGTCTAACTACAGCAGCAATTGTCAGCTGGTGGGAGTTTAGTTTTGGCTGGCAAGAGCTCTCGCGTATCGGTATTGCCACAGCTATTGTTATCGTGACCCACTACTTAATTGATTTAGCAAAATCATATTCAAACAAAGGAGTTGTGCCATTTATCATTGATCAACTTGCTCATCTTGTCGTGATACTACTACTGACTGTGTGGTTGAGCGACAACAGTGAATTTATTACCAGCATTTGGCAATGGCTGATAACCCCCACTACATTATGGGTGCTATGTGGCTATTTACTGGTATTGAGTCCCAGTGCAGTGTTCATTCGTATGATGTTAGAGCGTCTCACTACCGGGTTTAGCTCCACAGGAAGTTTACCAGCAGCGGGGCAAAGTATTGGCATGCTTGAGCGAGTATTAATGCTTACATTTATTTTGCTAGATCAGTTGGCTGGCGTTGGCTTTTTATTAGCAGCAAAATCGGTATTTCGCTTTGGCGACTTACGTGCCAGTAAAGATAAAAAACTCACCGAATATGTTATGCTCGGTACACTTTTAAGTGTCACCGTCACCTTATTTATTGGCTTAGCAGTTAATTATCTTAAAGCATTATAGAAATAAAAAGCATAAAAAAACGCGCCAGCTTAGGCGCGTTTTTTATCAAAATATTATTACGTGTTACTCACGCCATCATTACCAGAGCGACGACGTTGACCACTGCCACCAACAGATTGACGCTTAGCCCATGGGTTTTGTGTTTGCTCACCAGCGGCTTTAGCAGCAGGTTTTTTACCTGAGCCACCACGGCGTGGGCCGGTGCCATTACCGCCGTTATTATTTGGCTTTTTGCTATCAGACTTAGGTTTAGAAAAAGGCTGACCCGCTTTTTTAGGCTTTTTAGGTTTGATAGGTCGTGCATCAAGCTCTCTTTCAGGCACTCCTTTTGTTGGCTCAAAACCAGCTTCTTTTGCACGTGGGATCAATTCACCGATAAAACGTTCAATACCGTATAAGTCATCAGCATCTTCCGGTGTTACAAATGAAATTGCGTCGCCAGATGCACCCGCACGGCCGGTACGACCAATACGATGCACATAATCTTCATACACATTAGGCAAATCATAGTTAACTACATGTGGCAGTTCAACAATGTCTAAACCACGGGCAACAATATCCGTTGCCACAAGTACGCGTACTTCGCCACTTTTAAAGCCTTCAAGCGCTTTAACACGCGCGCCTTGAGATTTATTACCATGAATTGCAGCGCCAACAATATCATCGCGCTCTAACTGCTTTACTAAACGGTTTGCACCATGTTTAGTGCGGCTAAATACCAACACTTGTTGCCAATCATTAGTACGAATTAAATGACTTAACAAGGCGGTTTTACGTGCTTTATCTACCGCATAAACGCATTGGGTAACACTTTTTGCCGTGGTATTTTTTGCAGCGACTGAAATTTCGACCGGATCATTAATAAGCCCTTTCGCAAGCGCTCTAATATCGTCTGAGAACGTCGCTGAGAACATCAAGTTTTGACGTTTAGCCGGTAACTTGCTGATGATACGTTTAATGTCATGAATAAAGCCCATATCAAGCATACGGTCAGCTTCATCAAGCACCAACACTTCGAGGTTATCGAACTTCAAGGCATTTTGGTTATGCAAATCCATTAAACGACCCGGAGTAGCAACTAAAATATCTACGCCTTTGCGTAAACGCATCATTTGCGGATTAATTTTAACACCACCGTACACAACAAAAGAACTGATATTAGAATGCTTAGCATACTCTTCAACGTTCTCGCTTACTTGTAATGCCAGCTCACGGGTTGGGGTTAAAATTAAAGCACGAACTTGGTTAACCTTGGCTTTTTGGCCTGTTGATAAGCGCTCAATTAACGGTAAAGTGAAACCCGCTGTTTTACCTGTACCAGTTTGCGCTGCAGCCATAACATCACGACCTTCAATGATCGCAGGAATGGCTTGAGCCTGAATTGGTGTTGGCGTTTCATAGCCCTTTTCTAAAACCGCATTAACTAAAGACTGTGATAAACCTAACCCATCAAAACTCATATTTTCTCTCAATAATTTTAAGGCCCAATCGGCCAATGGCGCATTATACCGATCGTACGCAATAATGCATGGTATATTCACGTTTGAAATAGCGTCAGCCAAATTTAACTAGCCACATCACACTATAACTCACTAAAAAAACACAACCTTAAAAAAACAAAAAAGCGGCACTGTGGCCGCTGTTGAAAAGCTATCATCACTTGAGTGATGCTATTTAACACCTAACTCACGCAGACGCTCTTGTAAGTAACTGTCAGCAGTATAACGCGCTGATAACACCACATCTGGACGCGGGTGCAAAAATAACGGCAACGAAATACGTGACTTAGATGACGCTTTGCCAGTAGGGTTAATAACACGGTGAATAGTCGACGGAAAATAACCACCTGACGCTTCTTGCAACATGTCGCCAATGTTAATAATTAAACTGCCAAAATCGCATGGCACATCTAACCAACCGCCATCTGTTTTTTGTACTTGCAAGCCTGGCTCATTTGAAGCAGGTAATACCGTTAATAAATTAATATCACCATGTGCAGCAGCACGAATAGCGCCAGGTTCTTCATCACCTGTCATCGGCGGGTAATGTAATATACGTAATAATGTTTGCTCTGAATCAGCAATCATATCTTTTAAATCGATTGAAAACTTAGCACGCACATCCGCTGGTGCTTCAGCTTGCACCCAGCTTAACAATGTCGCAGCAAACTCATTGGCTAAACGATAATATTCGCGAATATCTGCTTCTAACTGCGCTGGTACACGGCCTTTTGGATAAACATGAAAGTATTCTTTAATGTCTTTAACTGTAAAGCCTTTTGCAACTTCTGATACCGAAGGCGGAAAGTAGCCATCTTGAGTGTCTTTAGAGAATAAGAATTCATGTTTTTGTTCAGAATTAAAAAAATCCTGCCAATTTTTATAAATTGATTCAACAAGAGACTGTGGAATTGGGTGGTTTTTTAATACACCAAAGCCCGTATTTCTAAGAGACTCAACAAATTGAGCGGCCGCATCGCTCGCTTTATAATCAACGGTAGGTAATTGCATGTTCGTATCCAATGAATTAAGTTGTTAAAAGCCTTTGCTAATCATAGCAGTTGCTCCATTGTAGCGCTTCGCGAGCATAATAAAACGGGCAAAAAAACATAAGGACTTATGTCCTCTTTAGCTGGGTAAGCGTTTATTACTTGATGCAAATCAAAATGTTGCTATTGTGGATAAAACGCCAAAACAACTGTAATTATAAACGCACTTTAATGGTCTATTCTTCACTAACCTCTTTCATTAAGCAAAGGTAACCTATGCGCCAAAAAATTTCGTTCAAAAGTGGTGATTTAACACTCGCCGGTCAGCTTGAAACACCCGCCAGTGATATTAAATTTTATGCCTTGTTTGCCCATTGTTTTACCTGTGGTAAAGATATCGCCGCAGCAAGTCGAATTAGCCGAGCACTCACTCAACAAGGTATTGCGGTATTACGCTTTGATTTTACTGGCCTTGGTAATAGCGATGGTGATTTTGCCAACAGTAATTTCTCATCAAATATCCAAGATTTAATTGCCGCGGCAGATCACTTACGTGAACACTTTAAAGCGCCACAATTATTAATTGGTCATAGTTTAGGGGGCGCAGCGGTACTTGCAGCTGCCGAACACATTGCTGAAGTACAAGCCATTACCACTATTGGCGCACCATCAGATGCGCAACATGTAGCGCATAACTTTGCCGCTCATCTTGATGAAATTAATAGCAAGGGCGAAGCCAAGGTAAATTTAGCAGGGCGAGAATTTACCATTAAAAAACAGTTTGTGGACGACATTGCCAATTACGACCGCAGCCATATCAGTAAATTAAAGCGAGCATTGTTAGTAATGCACTCCCCTATTGATGCCACGGTAAGTATTAACGAAGCTGAAAAGATTTACGCCGCTGCTAAACATCCAAAAAGCTTTATTAGCCTAGATAACGCCGACCACTTACTCACTAACAAAGACGATGCAGACTACGCAGCAGACGTTATAGCATCATGGGCAAAACGTTATGTGGATTTTGATAAAAACCAGTACAGTGCCAAACTTAGCAGCGGCAATGTATTAGTTGAAGAGAAAGATCATGTCTTTACTCAGCATGTAAGTACCAAGGATCATACTTGGCTTGCCGATGAACCACTAAGTGTTGGCGGTAATAATTTAGGCCCAGACCCTTATCACCACTTACTTGCTGGACTTGGTGCATGCACCGCGATGACTTTACGTATGTATGCAAGTCGTAAAAACTTGCCACTTGAACACATAAAGGTAGAACTGGACCACAGCCGTGATTATCACGCCGATTGTGATAACTGCGAGCAAACCGACAAACTCGAAGCCATCACTCGTAAAATCACCCTGGTGGGCGATTTAAGTGACGCTCAGCGCCAGCGCCTATTAGAAATTGCCGACAAATGCCCTGTGCATAAAACCCTGCATAACAACCCACTGATTGTAAGTGAGCTGGTTGATTAACAACAAACTTCCCGCTTAGGCATTTGATTTATACACCTGAAATTTGGTATTTTTATCATTTGCCTACCAACCACCTCCGCCACCTCCACCTCCTCCTCCGCCAGAAAAACCGCCACTACTGGAGAAGCCTGAACTCGACATAGAGGATGAAACACTTGAGTTTCCCAAAGCTGAATAACTCATTCCATCTACACAATTAAGAAATTCTGTCTGGTCAGAAAAACCACCTGAAAACCACATCGGTGTATATCTATAAGGATTGAGAGATTCTGAAATTTTCTTCTTTTTACGTCTTTTTTGTTTTCTAAATTGTCCTCTTTTAAACCTAAGAACATTATCAAATCGAGCACACCATTCATCATGCAAATCCAGCGAAATTGCATACGGTAAAAATTTCTCATATTCAGTTTCAGTGAGCAATAGATCGTCTTCAGGCAGTTTTTTAGCGGATATATATTTTCGTATTTGCATTGAACTTACCAGTAATGGCTTCCCGTATTGGGAGGGGCCGCGATTTAAAGATAATGCAGTTATACTAAGTAACAATAAAAAAGCCATCGAGATCGACAACAAGGGTACAAAACTACAAAGAAGCCACATCCAAGGAAGCCAAGTAATACATATAAGTAAGCACTTTTTTTCCCACTGTGGCTCAACATTCCCATCAGTGTCCTCAAAAATACTTTCGTAAATAGCCAACCATATAATGCACACGGGAGCAGTCATAAGAATAACAAGCGGCCCCCACAGAATATCAGTCCAATCTGAAACGCCAAATATCAATTGTAAGCTAACAAATACCGACGACAGAGCAACAGTAAAAAGTGTGTATTTAATATTCCACGTAAAAATACTTGTCGCTTTTAAGTCTTTGCTAATCGCACTAGAAAAAAGTTTAAAGAGTTCTCGATTTTTCTTTCTATTTTCACGGCTAACTTGGTAACTCCCACCCTGTTTAATAACCCAATCGAGAATACATTGTTCATTTTTTGGTAAAGGAGTGTTTGGTAGGTTTGTCTTAAGTGATAATGTTAATGTATGGGTATAAAATGAACCTTCTTTAATACCACTATCAGAGGGGAGGTATTCATATTTTATGCCTAGATAGCCTTTAATAGCTAAGTGAGTGCTGGCAGAAGTTAAATCTCTCATTGTACTATTTGAAAAAATTGCGTGGTTTAATATGTAATTAATTATTGCAGGGCTAATTTCACTGGGCACATCAGTAATATCTGGAGTATCGACATTTTCATCTGGATATATACCAACCTTACGCCAAGACCAATAAACAAAACCACCCACCGTACCCGAAAACGTGATAAGCAAAATCCACTCTAAAAAATCCAGTAAAAATATAAAATAAAATACCGAAGGTTGATCTATTATATCTTTAGGAAGCGCGAGAACAATTGTCATCCCCTCCCCTAAACCTAAGTCTTGCGTAGCAGTAAACCTAAATTGATTTTGTACTGGATTATCAACAATATAATTATCTTCTTTCTCTGTGTAAGAGCCGGTATAGGCTTTGTACTTTAGGACGCTGGTTTGTTCTGGTAGGTTAACTACAACCATTGACTTCTCTATTGAAGTTGCCCATTGATGAGGAATGGCATTAAAATATAACTCATCATAATTTTCAAAAAACCGAATTTCATCTGATAGTTGATAAGTAATAATAAAGCTAGCAGGCCCATAATCTAACTCTTTTTTAGGATCACCTACTTTTATGATTGCGTTGCCATTTGAAATGGTTGCTTGATAAGGTATTGATGTATTATTTAACTGAGCACTTAGCATCTTGAAGCCAGCTAAATATTCACCACCATAACGGCCCTCAAGTAATAATGGGATTCGTCTATAAATACCATGCTTGAATATATAACCACCGGCCGTTATATCAAACTGCTCAGTGACTATTAGATTGCCATTAGGTTTTACATCAATTGTTACATGTAATCCCGCTGTTGAATCAGCCTCCCTTGCTTCTGCATAAGAAGGCATCAACATAATTAAAAGTAAAAAAATTATGCTTCCTTGCAAAAAATATTTCATTGTTAATTTGCTCCTTTTAAACAACACTTATCTCTTCATTAGATGCTTAATATAATAAAAACTCTTTTATATTTTTTTTCACTTCATTTATTAAATCAGCAGGCCCACCATCATACATATCATTATGGTGTGAGTTCTCTATCGAAATCTGCGTAACCGGATACTGTGCTAATTCATCTTCATTGAGTAATACCTGATTATCCGCAGGGTAATCACTGCCACGAAGCGTTAAAACCCGAATGTTTTTATTGCGAGGTAACAACATACGCCGATGATCAAGCGTAATAATTTGACTCACTTGCTTAGGATAAATCGCCGCGTAAAGCGCGGCTATATCACCGCCATTAGAATGGCCAAATAACGTTAACCGCGTAAAATCATACTCTGGGTAGCGAGGGCTCAACTCGGTCACTAAAAATTTAAGAGTGACCACACCACGATGCCAGTTTTCCATACGAGTGGCCATATAAGGTGGCGTGCGGTTGAGCGCAGGATCGCTGTCTAATTCATGGGCTACAGCAATGGTTAAATAGCCCTTAGCTGTAAATATATCAGCCGCAAACTGATAGTCAGTATGCGCAATACCATATCCGGCATTAATAAATACCACAGGGCATTTTGTTTGTTGGCTACAATGCTCGTTATATGCTGGTAATGAAATATTTATCGGGATCGCGCGGTCACGCGCTTTATCAACAATCATTTCGCTGTTTGTTGCGGAACTGGCGACGGCACTGACTATGAGAAAGAAGAAGCTCACAAGGTACTTAAAAGGTAGTGGCATTAATTTGCTCGACTTATTTTATTTAAATTATAAAGTACTTTAAGCTTTTGAATATTAATTGCAATAAAACGAGGTACCTAAAACAGCAGAAGAGTTTTAAAGAAAAAAATAATTATTATAAATTTATGCGATAATAGTCGTATTGTCCTAACGTCTATTTAGAAAAGAACCTATCCATGAAATCATACAACAGCATCGAACAGCGTATCGATATTTTACAAAGCAGAATTGAAGCGTATCAAGATGAAATCGAAACGCTAGAAACAGAGCCAAAAAATAATAACGAGCGTATTATTTTCAAATTTATCGAAACAGGCAGCACCGGCAAGACTAAAGATTTTGTGCGTGAATTAGGCATTAAATCACCACGCGATAGTTTGTATTCATCAGGTGATGTATCAAAACTCATCAAAGATGGCGCCAGTGATATTTCCCCTGCATTACTTGAAATTGCCCGCGCACTTGCCAGCGCACGAAATAAAAATGGCCCTGCCTGCTAATTAAGCAATTAGATTAGCCGTGTCATAACGGCTAATCCACCAGCTCGATATCTAGTCCGCTGAGTAAGTTTAACGCTGCAAAGCGCTCAAACTTAGCCCGACTGACATTATTATTTTTAATATCAATATTAAAATGCATCGCACCGACAAAGTTTACTTTACTCAAGTTTGTTTGCTGAAACAGGCTATCTCTAAAATCAGTGTTACTAAAATCACTGGTAGCTAAATTAGCCTGTCTAAAATCAACATCTTTGGCAAAACAGTCCGTCATGATCAAGCCTTTTAACTGTAACTCATAAAACGAGCTATGACTAAGTTGGCAATTTTTAAAACTCACCGATGAAGTAAGTGACAATTGTGGCCAATTTACCTGCGCCCATTGAATACTGTTGAGCTTACAATCAACAAAGCTGACTTCTTCTAACGAACTATAACCCCAATTTAAATCGCTTAAATTACAGTTAATAAATTCACACTCAATAAAACGACAATTACTAAATTGACTATGACTAAAATCACATTCAATAAACTGGCACTGTTCAAACTCAATGTCACTAAAGCGCTGCGCGCTGGCAACACATTTTGAAAATTGCTGATCGAAATAATCGAACTCTTTAAACACTCGAATGCTTAACCTCTAAATCGTTTTTCAAAGCAAGAACTGCGATATAGATCAACCCAAAAATAGGAATAATCGCTAATAGCCCACCAATTACAGCAACAATAACCGGTGTTGTTGTTTTTCTTTTACCAAGGCGATAACTTATCCACGTAAAAAATGGGATGCATACTATAAATATCAAAGCCAAGAACTCACCAAGCAAAGTTGCACTAATACTCATTTACTATCCTTAATATATTTTTATTAAACCATTTTGATTACACCATAAAAAAACCCTTAAGCCTACACTTAAGGGTTTTAAATCAATAGTAAGATTAAGTGCTAATTAATCACTTATTCTGCTGATTTTTCAGCTTTTTCAACAACACTAATAGCAAGCTCTGTAAGCGAATCTGCATTTGCTTTACTTGGTGCGTTAGTTAACAAACACGACGCTTGGGTTGTTTTAGGGAAAGCAATCACGTCACGAATATTATCAGTACCACACAGTAGCATTGCTAAACGGTCTAAACCGAACGCTAAACCAGCATGTGGTGGCGTACCGTATTTTAACGCTTCAAGTAAGAAACCAAACTTGTCTTGCTGCTCTTGTGCATCAATACCTAGGATTCTAAACGCTGCTTCTTGCATATCTGTATTATGAATACGTACCGAACCACCACCTACTTCGTAGCCATTTAGTACCATATCGTATGCATCTGAAATAGCCGCTGCTGGGTTTGCTTCAAGTTCGCTTGCATTTACATCTTTTGGTGCTGTAAATGGGTGATGAACAGCATGCAATGTACCTTCGTCGTCTTCTTCAAACATTGGGAAGTCAACAACCCAAAGTGGAGCCCAGCTATTTAGATTAGTGATCTCTAAATCAAGGCCAATCTTAATACGTAGCGCGCCCATAGCTTCGTTTACTGTGTTGCGTTTATCAGCACCGAATAAAATGATGTCGCCAGTTTGTGCGTTAGTGCGTGCAAGAAGTTCGTTGATCACCTCTTCATTTAAGAACTTAGCGATTGGCGATTGCACGCCTTCAGCGCCTGCACCGCGGTCGTTTACTTTCATCCACGCAAGCCCTTTCGCGCCATAAATACCGATGAATTTAGTGTAGTCATCTAGTTGCTTACGCGAAAGTGATGCACCGCCTGGTACTGTTAATACAGCAACACGGCCTTTTTCATCATTGGCAGGACCAGAAAAAACTTTAAACTCGACGTCTTTCACTAAATCGGCAACGTCAATTAATGTCATTGGGTTACGTAAATCTGGCTTATCAGAACCATACAAGCTCATTGCCTCAGCGTAAGGCATGATTGGGAACTCGCCTAAATCCACGTCTAGCAATTGCTGCCACATTTCGCGGATCATTTTTTCTGTGATACCACGTACCTGAGCAGAGCTCATGAACGAGGTCTCTATATCGATTTGAGTAAACTCAGGCTGACGGTCAGCACGTAAATCTTCATCACGGAAACATTTAACAATTTGGTAGTAACGGTCAAAACCCGACATCATCAACAATTGCTTGAACAACTGCGGAGACTGCGGTAATGCGTAAAAACTGCCTTTGTGAACACGGCTAGGTACTAAATAATCGCGCGCTCCTTCTGGGGTAGCTTTTGTAAGTACTGGCGTTTCGATATCTAAGAAATTATTTTCATCTAAGAAACGACGCACAAAGCTGCTAGCTTTAGCGCGTAGTTTAATACGGTCACTCATTTCTAAACGGCGAAGGTCTAAGTAACGGTATTTTAAGCGACGCTCTTCAGAGTTTACCTGATTAAAATCAAGTGGCAACGGCTCTGAACGGTTGATGATAGTAAGGCCTGTGCCTAAAATTTCAACTTCACCCGTTGCCATATCTTTGTTGATTTGGCTGTCAGGACGTGCGCGAACTACACCTTTTAATTGTACGCAAAATTCTTGACGTAATGTATTCGCGGTATCCATTAAGCCTTCAACTTCAGGATCGAATACAACTTGTACTAAACCTTCTCTATCGCGTAAATCGACAAAGATAAGTCCACCAAGGTCACGTCGTTTGTTGATCCAACCACATAGTTCAACTTCTTGATCTACGTGAGTTTTATTTAGCTGTCCGCAGTATATAGAGCGCATAGTTTTCCTGTCAGTGTAAAGACGAATAGCCGCTTCCCCTAAGAATTGCTGTTTTTGAGGGAGAATAAGCCACTATTTATAAATCATTTTAGGGGGAGCATTATACCCAAGTTACTTGAAAATGCGAGCTCGGCAGCAGCTACTATGCTTTCAATTTATAGATTTGGTATACTAGCCAAAACACACAATCAGTTAACCGTTTTATGTTGTATTTAGGGTGTCCGCAGTGGTCAAGTACCGCGTGGAAAGGCAATTTATTATCAAGTCACTGCAAAAATGCCGATATGTTGCACGAATACGCACAGGTGTTTAATTCAGTCGAAGGCAATACCAGCTTTTATGCCGATCCTAGTGTTGAATCATTAAATCGCTGGCGTGATGCTGTCGGCAATGACTTTAAATTTACTTTTAAATTCCATCGACGCTTTAGTCATGAATTACAGCTTACTCATATCGATGACGAACTCACTGCATGGTTTAATTTATTCGAGCCAATATTGTCTCATGTTGGGCAAATCATGTTGCAGCTACCAAGTAGTTTTAGCCCCAAACAACTGCCGTTATTAGCACAGTTTATTGCCAAGCTCCCGACAGGTTTAAACTACGGCGTTGAAGTTCGCCACCCCGAATTTTTTAAGAAAGGCGCAGCCGAAATTGCCTTTAATCAGCTATTAATAGCAAACAATGTCAACCGTATCTCAATGGACACCCGCGCATTATTTGCAGTTAAGCCGAACACTGAAGCACTCATCGATGCCCAACAAAAAAAGCCCCATTTACCCGTGCATGCCATTGCAACAGGCAATCAACCTATGGCCCGCTTTGTGATTGCCGATTTAGATCATGACTATAAAAGCTATTACCAACCGTGGCTTAAAAAAGTAAAACAATGGCTTGATGAGGGTAAGCACCCGTATGTATTTTTTCATACTGCAGATAACCGCCAAGCACCATTATTAGCACGCGAGTTTTGCCAAGATTTAGGTTACCAGCACCCCGTGCTAAACCCTTTCACTGGTGAAAAAGAAGCCAGTCAAGCCAGCCTTTTTTGACTCGCGTTGAAAATTAATTAACTACAAAGAAGTATTGAATGAGTGATTTTAAACGCTATTTTAGCGGCTATCCAGAGCAAATTGTAACGCAAGTAATGCAGCTTATTGAAAATGATAAACACGGCGCGTATTTAACTAAAAAATACCCAAGCTCCCATAATATTACCAGTGACAAGTCGTTATACGCATACGCCACTGAGCTTAAAAAGCGCTATTTAAAAAATGCGCCACCGTTTGGCCGCGCCGCGTTTAAAAAACAAGGCGATATGGTCACTAACGCGCTAGGTACTCATACGTATCGTATGCAAGGTAAAACCCGCAAGCACGATTTAGCCATCAACAGTGATTTACTGCGTGCACCAGAGGAATTACTCAAAGCTTTAGTAGTACACGAGCTCGCCCACTTTAAGGAAAAAGACCACAACAAAAGCTTTTACGCCCTGTGCTGCCACATGGAGCCAAGCTACCATCAACTCGAATTAGATTTACGGATTTTTTGTGTACTAGTAGCTGAAGGTAAAAACCCTTACACATAAAAATAACTGAATCAAAAAGTACATAGCCGTACAGTTAACATATAAATACTATGCAAGATGAGTACGGGAGATTTCTTCATTTACCCAATGTAGTAATTGCTTTATCGCTTTTGAAAGTACCTGATTTTGCCTCACTATATAACCTAAACTGGTAGTTGGAAATTGCGGTAATGCGGTCACTGTAGTAGTTAGATTTGCTTTACTGCGCAGGGAAAACTCTGGCACGATGGCAACGCCAAACCCCGCTTCAGCCCAATCAATTTGCGCATCGACACTGCCCACTTCCATCACCCGGTAATTTGGTAAGTTTAAAGATGGCAAGGCACTATCGAGCAAGTCTCGGGTTCGCGTATCATGGCCGAGTAAGATTAATGTTGGCGGCTCAGTCAATGTAACATTGTTATCGTTTTTGGCTTGCTGCCATAACTTTAAATGATTACCTAATGCACACCATTTTATCTGCTGTAATTGCGTAAAATGCAGCGGCTCACTTTCTTTTTGGGCAATCACAAACCCTAAATCGGCTTCAGCACTTTTAACCAATGCTGACGCTTGCGAAGACGTTGTATTGAGCAAAGTAAAGTCAATCCCAGGAAACTGGCGCTTAAAAAGCTGAAAAGGCTCAATCAACAATAAACGAGAAATTATATCACTGGCGGCAATTGTCAGTGTGCCTTGGCTGAGATCATTAATCGCATTTAAGTCAGATTGGCAAACCTGTAATTCCCATAAGGTTTTTTGTCCAGACTCTAATAGCCGTAAACCTGCTTGGGTCAAACTAAAAGGATTACGTTCTATCAGTTTAACCCGTGTCGTTTTTTCTAACTGCTTAATATGCAAGCTAACATTTGGCTGTGTCATATGCAGCGCATTGGCTGTTTTACCAAAGTGCTTTAACTCAGCCAATGTGACAAAAGTTTTTAACCAGTGAATATCTAGCATCTTTATGACCTTAATGGTATGAAATCGATATGAAATTCTTATCAAGATAATAATTATAATTAATTTCTCTTATTTTAATAGAGCGCATACCATATTCGTTCAATCAATTTGGAGATTAAATTATGCCGTCAATTGTTGTTGTAGGTGCAAACTGGGGTGATGAAGGCAAAGGCCGTATCGTCGATTTTCTAGCTGAGAACGCATCTGCGAGCATTCGCTTTCAAGGTGGTAATAACGCCGGACATACCGTTGTGAATGACTTTGGTACGTTTAAACTACACCAATTACCAAGCGGTATTTTTAATCCTGATTGTATTGCAGTACTAGGCCCAGGCATGGTGATAAGCCCTGGCGCATTAAGCGAAGAAATAGCCGAAGTTAACGCCGCCGGTGTTGATGTAAAATTATGTATTTCTGATCGTGCAACGTTATGCTTACCATTACACGCCCTTGAAGATACCCTCGAAGAAGTGCGCTTAGGCGATGCTGCTTACGGCTCTACTCGTCAAGGAATTGCACCTGCATACGGCGACCGAGTAATGAAAAAAGGCATTTTAGTTGGCTGGTTAAATCAGCCAGACGTTTTATTAGAGCGTATTGAATTTATGCTGGATTGGAAAATGCCACAGCTAAAAGCCCTTTACCCAAGCTGTGATTTTTCACAAACAGCTGAACAAATGACTGAGTGGTTATTAGCTGTCAGCGCTCCTTGGCGTGAATTTATTTGTAATGTAACAGAGCCTTTAAAAGCACTGCAAAAGCAAGATGCCAACTTATTGTTTGAAGCGCAACTAGGCGCAGGCCGCGATTTAGTTTACGGCGAATACCCGTATACTACATCATCAAACGTGACTGCTGCCTATGCAGGAATTGGCAGCGGGCTGCCAGCTTTGCGCCCTGAGCGTGTTATCGCTGTGGCTAAATCATTTAGCTCATCTGTTGGTACAGGTACACTCGTTACCGCCATGGCAGAGCAAGACAATTTTCGTGAAAGCGCGAACGAATATGGCGCAGTGACTGGCCGCCCACGTGATATGGGTTATTTTGATGCAGTTGCCACCCGTAACGGTGTTGAATTACAAGCAGCCACTGAAATCGCTTTAACCAAAATTGATTGCCTATCTGGCATGAAAGATTTAAAAATCTGCGTTGGTTATGCAGGCGATCACAGCGAAAACCCTATTTGGCCACAAACAGCGGCTTTAACGCCAATCTATGAAAGCATGCCAGCGTGGGATGAAGATATTACCGGTTGTCGTACCTTCGACAGTCTGCCTGCTGCAGCGCAGCATTATGTAGAACGCATCGAAGCACTGATGGGAGTACCTGTAAGTATGGTGTCTGTAGGCCCTGAGCGTGAGCAAATGATTATCCGCTAAACACTCAATTGCTATAACCCAAGTGGTTTTATAAACCACTTGGGTTATACGCTAGGCAATTGCAGATTTTCATCCACTATCTGAACAAAAATATTTTGAGTCAGTTATTCAAAAATATTAATCATTCCATCATAAAATAATTGATTGTCACCACAAGTGTATTTAAAGCACATTTAAACTCGATTTAACGCGTTCTAGTACAACGGTGGTTCTAAATGATTTGATATTATCGTTCTCATGAAAAAACTTATCACAAATCTCTTGAAAGCGCTGCATATTAGGCACAACTAATATCAGTACAAAATCAGCTGCACCCGTAACATAATAGCATTGCTGCACTTCAGGACCTGAAAAACGTTGCTTTAGTAGCTCAAGCTCAGAAATATGTGTCCTGTTAACCTCCACTTCTACTAAAATAGTGATAACTTGATTTAGCTTATCTGGGTCTAAAATCGCCACATTTGATACAATATAACCACTTCCCCTGAGTTTATGGATACGGCGCTGCACCGAGGCGGTTGATAGATGTACCGCTTCAGCCAGTTTTCGAAGTGGAGTTTGGCAATCTTTCTGGACTAATTCTAAAAGCGCATAGTCATAGCGATCTAGTTTCATAATATCTCAAGGTGATAAATTTTCTCGCAAACAGTACTTTTTTAGAGCCCATTTATCAATGGTATTGAAATAAAATATACACACCTAATCTCTTCTATATACCGACTATGCAAAACTCTACTAAAACTTCATTGGGAGTTACTTTAAATATAATTTCATCAGCACTTTTTGCACTAATGTTTGCTTACACTTCACTGTTAAATGAACTTCAAGGTCAAGAAACATATGGTTGGCGAGTTTTATTTACGGTGCCATTTTTAACTGTTTTTATTCTACTAAAAGGTTACTGGCCACTAGTACTGGGCATATATACGAGGGTGCGATATGAAAAGTATTTTTGGCTAACACGGCTCCTTTCATCTTTTTTAGTTGGTGTACAATTATGGCTATTCATGTGGGCACCCGTAAATGGATATGGTTTAGCGGTTTCATTAGGCTACTTTATCATGCCAATTACTATGGTAATTATCGGACGGCTTGCTTTTCAAGAGCGTTTAACCCCGCATCAAAAAGTAGCATGTTTATTTGCTCTCATAGCTATTTTAAATCTATTAATTGTTTCTCAATCATTTTTGTGGCCGGTTTGGGTTGTATGCATAGGTTACCCTATTTATTTTTGGCTACGAAAAAAAACCAACACTAATAACATTGGTTGCACATGGGTTGATATGCTCTTGAGCCTTCCTATAGCCTGTTATTTTATCTTTGCCAATGGACAAGTTGTCACGGAGTTAACCGTAAATTTAACATTGCTTTATTTAGTAGTAGGCCTTGGGGGGATTAGTGCTCTAGCGCTTTCGTTTCAATCCCTATCTGCCCCCTATTTAAATTTAAGCCTTTTTGGTTTACTCGTTTATGTTGAGCCTGTGCTGCTATTAATAGTGGCGATTCTTTTAGGCGAGACTATCAACCAAAAGGATTGGCTTACGTACATAGCTATTTTGCTTGCGGTCGTCACATTAATTCTTGAAGGTATAAGAAAGTTACATTTAACTCATTATCGCTAACATTGCTTACTTCTTATATTGCAACGAGGTTTATCAGTAATCCCTTAAAGCAACCAACTCCCCACAAACCAAAAAGCGCAAGGTAAACTCGCGCTTTTATTGTGTTATTTAAAGCTTAAAGCTTGGTAGCTTTATAAACCAAGTTCTGCCATAAAGTCGTCATCTAAATCACTTGCTTTAGCAGCATCATCAGCAGCTTTTTGTTTTTCTGCTTTATGCTTTGCTTCGTTTTCAATGATGTCATCTGGGTCAATAGCTTCAGCAATATCAAAATCGTGCAATTTGATAAACTCAGTTTTATCCATTGCTAATTCTAAATAAAAGATATTTTGTTTACTGGTGGTAAATGTCACGCGCCGTGCTTGCGGTCTATCCATCGTAGTATCGACCGAAATCTGTACTTGCTTATTGATGGCCATCATCTTCGGTTGATTTTGGGTAATTGAAGTATGTAACTGCTCGCGTACCTTTGAAGTAAAATCACCAACGATTTGGTTCATCAATTCACCGAGTACATTTGAGACGTCGTCCGATAAATGACTGTGAGCGAGTTCTTCTTCAGGCATCCCCATATTACGCATGTAATCATGATAAATCTCCATCGCCGCTTGCGAGGTGAAATTAGTAATTACCAGTCCTGTAAATCCGCCATCAAATAACACAAAACAACCGATATCAGGACGCATACAGGTGCGGGTTATTTTTTGTACCATTGCTGAGTAGCTAATACTATTACCACTTGCCGATGACAATACACTCGTTACAGAATGACAAAGGGTTGCCAATATATCATCTGTGCTGATCACTTTACTTTTGCTCATAAACTTCTCTTTTTCTACTTGTTATTCATTATTCTAGCCAAGCTACTGAAATTATCACTGACTATCCAGCATAAAATGCTAAAATAGCCCTATTATTTTTCAAGAGACTGTTTGTGTGAACATAAAAGACAGCATTTATGCCACTGAGCAAGCGGTTAAAGACTTTAGCTTTGACCAACATGTAGTAGAAGTTTTCCCAGATATGATCCAGCGCTCAGTTCCGGGTTATGCAACCATTGTTAGTACGATGGGTAAATTGGCCGGTGAATATGCGCAAAGCAATTCAAACCTTTATGATTTGGGCTGTTCCCTTGGCGCAGTAACATTAAGCATGCGCCGTAATATCCGCACTGATAATTGCCATATTATTGCCGTTGATAATTCACAAGCCATGGTTGAGCGCTGTAAATTACATTTGCACGGCTTTCGCTCAGAAGTGCCTGTTACAGTGACGCTTGGTGATATTAATGAGCTAAATATTGAAAACGCGTCAGTGGTCGCCATGAACTTTACTTTGCAGTTTATTCCACCCGCACAGCGCCAAGCCGTGCTTGAAAAAATATACGCGAATTTAAAACCCGGTGGTGTATTGCTGTTAAGCGAAAAAATCAAAGGCGAGAACGAGCAATGCGATAACTTGCTGATTGACTTGCACCACGATTTTAAACGCCACAATGGTTATTCTGAATTAGAAATTAGCCAAAAACGTACCGCCATTGAGAATGTAATGCGCCCAGATACTTTAAATGCTCACCTTTCTCGACTTACCGATATTGGCTTTAGCCAAACCCAAGTATGGTATCAATGTTTTAATTTTTGCTCACTGGTAGCAATCAAGTAACAAATATAAAGAGTAATTCAATGTCTCAATGGTTTAACCAATTTTACGCCGCAATCGCACAAAGTCCGCTAAGTCACTGGCTGGAAACGCTACCTAGCCAATTAAAACACTGGCAATTAGAGGCCAGTCACGGTGATTTACCAAAATGGCAGAAAGTGTTAAAAAACTTGCCTGAAGTGGCGACCAAACACGTCAATATTATCGACAAAGTTGAAATTGGTGCCCCTGGCGAAATGACCGACGGCGAACAAAAACAAGTTACACACTTATTAAAACGAATGATGCCATGGCGTAAAGGCCCTTTCAGCCTACACGGTATTGAAATTGATACTGAATGGCGCAGCGATTGGAAGTGGGACCGTTTATTACCGCACATTGAGCCGCTAAAAGGCCGCACGGTTTTAGACATCGGCTGTGGCTCTGGCTATCACTTATGGCGGATGCGCGGTGAAGGCGCTGAGTTTGTGGTTGGCATTGATCCGTCTGATTTATTTTTATGTCAGTTTCAAGCCATCAAACACTTTAACCCAGATGAAAACGTGCATTTATTACCGCTAGGTGTTGAAGCCCTGCCTGAGTTAAAAGCCTTTGATACGGTGTTTTCGATGGGTGTGCTTTATCATCGTCGTTCCCCTATCGACTTTTTAGCACAATTAAAAGCGCAGCTTCGCCCAGGTGGTGAATTAGTGCTTGAAACCTTAGTCATTGAAGGCGATGAAAACACAGTACTCGTGCCCACTGACCGCTATGCGAAGATGCGTAACGTGTGGTTTATTCCGAGCACGGCAGCGCTAAAACTCTGGATGGAACGTGTTGGTTTTAAAGATGTGCAAGTGAAAGACTGCGCTATTACAACGCTTGAAGAACAACGTAAATCAGATTGGATGGAAAACGAGTCCCTGATCGACTTTTTAGATCCAAACGATACTAGTAAAACCATTGAAGGTTACCCAGCGCCGTTGCGTGCAATTTTGACTGCAAAGGCTTAATACTAAAGGAACTAGGTTTTAGGTGCTTGGAACTACCTAGCACCTGCTACCTAAATCTATTGTGTCATTATACGGACAAGTGTCCTTGTCAATAATAGTAAACTCATATTTGAACTAGCCGCGCCCTTGCAATTGTTGTAAAATACGCGCGTTTCTAAGCATACACATGCAAAACCATGCAACTTTTTTGAGGAAATCCTGTGAGCGAACAAAAACAGTCTCTAAGTTATAAAGACGCGGGCGTAGATATCGATGCCGGTAACGCACTTGTTGAGCGTATTAAAGGCGTAGTTAAAAAAACCCGTCGTCCTGAAGTTATGGGCGGAATTGGTGGCTTTGGCGCACTTTGCGAAATCCCAGCTGGTTATAAGCAACCAGTACTTGTTGCAGGCACTGATGGTGTTGGTACTAAGTTACGCTTAGCTATCGACCTTAAAAAACACGATACTGTAGGTATCGATTTAGTTGCTATGTGTGTAAATGACCTTATCGTTCAAGGTGCTGAGCCATTATTTTTCCTAGATTATTATGCAACAGGCAAACTTGATGTTGATACTGCCGCAGACGTAGTAACAGGCATTGGTAAAGGCTGTGAGATCTCTGGCTGTGCATTAATTGGTGGCGAAACTGCTGAAATGCCAGGTATGTACGAAGGCGAAGATTACGACATGGCTGGTTTTTGTACTGGCGTAGTTGAAAAAGCAAATATCATCGATGGCACAAAAGTAGCTGCTGGTGATCAACTGATCGCGCTTGCATCAAGCGGCCCGCATTCAAATGGCTTCTCATTAATTCGTAAAGTACTTGAAGTATCAAATGCTGATACAAGTGCTGAATTTGAAGGTAAAACATTAGGCGAAACTCTGCTTGAACCAACACGTATTTACGTTAAACCATTACTTGAGCTGTTCAAGCAAGTAGATGTTCATGCTCTTTCGCATATTACTGGCGGCGGTTTTTGGGAAAATATCCCACGCGTATTACCAGAGTCTGCAAAAGCAGTAGTTAAAGGTGATAGCTGGCAGTGGCCTGGTATTTTCAATTGGTTACAAGAAAACGGTAACATCACCACCCACGAAATGTACCGCACATTTAACTGTGGTGTAGGTATGGTATTGGTTGTGCCAGCTGACAAACTTGAGCAAAGCTTAAGCATCTTAAAAGAGCTTGGCGAAAATGCTTGGCACCTTGGTGAGATCCATGATGCTAAAGCTGGCGAAGAGCAAGTAGAAATCCTAGGCGGCCGTGATTAATGGCCCCTGCTCGTCTAGTAGTCTTAATTTCAGGTAGTGGCTCTAATTTACAAGCCATCATTGACGCCTGTAATAACGGCGAGATAAATGCAAACATAGCGGCTGTAATTAGTAATAAAGCAGACGCTTATGGCCTTGAGCGAGCAAAGCAAGCGGGCATTGCAACAGCAGTGCTCAGCCATAAAGATTTTGACTCGCGCGAAGCCTACGATGCGCAATTAATGAACGTTATTGATTCTTTTGCACCAAATCTAGTTGTATTAGCTGGGTTTATGCGTATTCTTACTCCTAACTTAGTGCAAAAATTTAAAGGAAAAATGTTGAACATTCATCCTTCTTTGTTGCCTAAGTACCAGGGGCTGAATACCCACCAAAGAGCAATTGATGCAAAAGATGACATTCATGGCGTAAGTGTGCACTTTGTTACTGAAGAATTAGACGGTGGTCCTGTCATTCTTCAAGCCAAAGTACCCGTGCTGGCAGATGATACTGCTGACACATTAGCAAAACGCGTGCATGCACAAGAGCATATAATTTACCCTTTGGTGGTCAAGTGGTTCAGTGAACAACGACTTACTATGGAAGCAGATTATGCAGTTCTTGACAAAAAACAACTTCCTGCACACGGCGCGCACTACCCAGAATAAAAAACTAAGTGCCTTGCTATTCTGTGCGGGCACTTTATTACTTCCTACTAGTTTAATTGCTGGTGAACTTACTCAATTTGAAGCTAACTATGATATTTTGCGCAAAGGCGAAAACCATGGTCAAGGCGTCCGCACATTAAAAAAACTAGCAGATAACAGTTACCAAGTTAGCTACCACAGTGACATTGAGTGGATGATATTCTCAGATTCACGCAAAGAAACATCAAATTTTACTTTCAGCGACAAAAAAATCACGCCTGAAAGTTATAGCATGATCCGCACAGGCACAGGCCCGGATAAAGAATATACACTGCAATTTGACCACACTAAAAAACTCGTAAACAGCAGTGAAAGTAAATACCCCATTGAGTGTGAGTGGTCTGAGCAATTTCAAGACTCAATTTCATACCAAGTACAAGTGCGCGAAGAATTAAAAATGGGTAAAACCAGCTTTTCGTATCCGTTAGTTGATAAAAAAGGCAACTGCCGTGAGTATAACTTTGAGGTCGTTGGTAAAGAGACTATTTCCCTACCAATCGGTAATATCGAAGCGATCAAAGTAAAACGCTTATATGATAATGATAAACGCCAAGCGCTTGCATGGTTCGCCCCTGAAATGGATTACATGCTAGTTAGGATGTGGAAAGGCGAAAAAGGCGTAGAACAATTTGAAGTACAACTTAAGTCGTTCACGGTAACCAGCCCAGTTGCATTACCTGAAGAAGTTAAAAACGAAATAACACCGGAATAAATTGCTTGCAAGACGAAAGGCTCAAGTGTGACGATCATAACTTGGGCTTTTCAGCTTATAACCACATTAATTAAGTTCAAACGTTAAAACTGACGGCTAAATTAACTCACCCATTTTAAACAACGCAAATTCACCTGGTTCCATTTTTTGCCAGCGCTCATCGTTGGTCAGTGGCCGAGTAGCGATCACCGTTACGACATCATTTGGCGTAGTTTCTTGTTGAAAATCTACCACCATATCTGCATCAATTAACGTAGCCTTACCGAACGGCGCACGGCGGGTGATCCAATGCAAATTATTAGTACAATACGCTAACACATACACACCATCAGTCAGCAACATATTAAACACACCTTTTTCACGTAAAGTATGTGCAAGCTTTGCCGCATAACGAAACACTGACGCCATATTAGCTGGACGTTTAGGGTATTTTTCACGAATTTGATCGAGTAACCAACAAAACGCCAATTCACTGTCGGTATTACCCACTGGCCGATAATATTCAGGTTTTAAATCATGATAATTCGAAAGCTGACCATTATGCGCGTAGGTCAGCTCCCTGCCCCACAACTCACGGGTAAAAGGATGCGTATTTTCAAGACAGACACGGCCACGATTACCTTGGCGAATATGGCTAATCACCGAGACACTTTTAATGGGATAGGCCTTTACTAACTTGGCAATTTCAGACTGACAGCTAGGCTCAGGATCTTTAAAAGTACGACACCCCTTCCCTTCATAAAAAGTAATGCCCCAGCCATCTTTATGCGGACCTGTGTTACCACCGCGCTCTAACAGCCCTGAAAAACTAAAACAAATATCTGTAGGCACATTCGCCGACATGCCAAGCAACTCACACATAAAATAAATTAACCTTTCAAAAATTTTTATACTTTTAAAATACTGCTTTTTAAAAAGCGTAAACCCGTAACTTAGGCCTTAGCGGCATTGTTAAACATAAGCAAGGGCAAGGCAAGCAAGAAAACAGCTTAATTTTTTCTCAAATAAATCATACTGACGAATCACACATTTATCCGTATGCTGATGTGCACAGATTACAAATTAACAGTCACTGATATTTTCACTAAGCTACTTGATAATTATTCACTCTAGCGCTACTCTAACTAAAGGTGGTCTGACCTCTATTAAGGATTGAATACATGACACTCATATTTACACTTGGTTTAATCGTGCTGCTCAGCATCGCGAGTTACCACAGAGCGAGCTGGAATACTGCCCTTGGCGTTTCCATCGCAACACTTGTCATTGGTACCTTTGCAGGTGCATTTGGCGCAATTAGCTGGTTGATCTTCTTGATCATTGCAGTGCCATTGTCTGTTACTGGCATTCGTCAGCAATATATTATTAAACCTATTTTTGCCATGTTTAAAAAAGTTACTCCAACTATGTCTGAAACTGAAAAATCAGCCATTGATGCGGGTACAACATGGTGGGAAGCCGATCTTTTTTGCGGCCGTCCTGATTGGAACAAATTACACCAATACCCAATGCCTAAATTGACAATCGAAGAGCAAGCCTTTATCGATGGTCCAGTTGAGGTGGTATGTAGTATGTTGGACGACTGGGAAGCAACTCATGAGTTAACCGATTTACCACAAGATGTTTGGCAATACCTAAAAGATAATAAATTCTTTGCCATGATCATTAAAAAAGAATATGGCGGCCTGCAATTTTCTGCCTTTGCACAATCGTGTGTACTGCAAAAGTTAACCAGTAAATCTACCCTGCTTTCATCAATTGTAGGCGTTCCTAATTCATTAGGTCCGGGCGAATTGTTACAGCACTATGGTACTAAAGAACAAAAAGATCATTACTTACCTCGCCTTGCTAGTGGTCAAGAGATCCCATGCTTTGCCTTAACTTCACCAGAAGCAGGCTCTGATGCCAGCGCCATTCCAGATTATGGTGTGGTATGTAAAGGTATGTGGGAAGGCGAAGAAGTCATTGGTCTTAGCCTAACATGGAACAAACGTTATATTACGCTAGCGCCTGTTGCGACAGTATTAGGTCTGGCGTTTAAACTACAAGACCCAGATGGTCTACTAAGCGATGTTAAAGAGCCAGGTATTACTTGTGCACTTATTCCTACAGACATGCCAGGTGTTGAAATTGGTCGTCGTCATTTCCCGCTAAATGTACCATTTCAGAATGGTCCTACTCGTGGTAAAGACATTTTCGTACCGCTTGATTACATTATTGGTGGACCAGAAATGGCCGGCCAAGGCTGGCGCATGCTGGTTGAATGTTTATCGGTTGGTCGTGCTATTACATTGCCGTCAAACTCAACGGGTGGTATTAAAACAATTGCACTTGCAAGTGGTGCATACAGCCGTATTCGTCGTCAATTCCGTTTACCTATTGGCCAAATGGAAGGTGTTGAAGAGTCACTAGCAAAACTAGCAGGTTATGCGTACAGCTCAGATGCGGCTGTTAGCATGTCAACTGGTGCGGTTGATTTAGGCGAAAAGCCATCGGTTGTTTCGGCAATCATTAAATACCATTTAACCGAGCAAATGCGTGATTCAACCAACCATGCAATGGATGTTCACGGCGGTAAAGGTATTATGCTTGGGCCAAATAACTATTTAGGTCGTGGCTATCAAGGTGCACCAATTGCCATCACTGTTGAAGGTGCAAATATCTTGACCCGTAATATGATTATTTACGGTCAAGGTGCCATTCGCTGCCATCCATTTGTACTGACTGAATTGGGTGCCTGCGCAATCGAAGATCGTGAAGAAGCGCTAGCGGTATTTGATAAAGCGTTAATGGGCCACATCGGCTTTACTATGTCTAACCTTGTACGTACTAAGTGGATGAGCTTTACCGGAGCCCGTTTTGCAACTACGCCATTTAAAGACGAAACAGCTGAGTTTTACCGTACTGCGTCACGCTTTAGTGCGTCACTTGCATTGATGTCTGACATTAGCATGGCTGTATTTGGTGGCTCACTAAAACGTAAAGAGCGTATTTCCGCTCGTTTAGGTGATTTGCTTAGTTACCTTTATTTAGTGTCTGCAACGCTGAAACGTTATAACGATGAAGGCCGTAAAAAAGAAGATTTACCGCTTGTACAATGGAGCTGTCAAGATCACCTTTACCACTGTCAACGTGCACTTGCTGATTTAATTAACAATATGCCATCAGCTCCGCTTCGTGCAGCACTTAAGTTGATGTTGTTCCCGTTCGGTCGTCCAGTTCGTAAACCGACTGATAAACTTGAGCATAAATTAGCACAAATTTTACAAGTACCTAGCGAAACACGTAACCGTTTAGCAAGCTACGTATACTTAACAAATGAACCACTTAACTTAGTTGGTCGTCAAGAGCAAACGCTTAAAGACGTGCTAGCTGTTGAACCTTTATTTGATAAGGTATGTCGTGAAAAAGGCGTTAAACTGCCTTTCTTCCAGCTTGATAAAGTTGCTCAGATGGGACTTGAAGCGGGTATTTTAACGCAAGCAGAGGCTGATCAGCTAGCAAGCGTTGAAAAAGCACGTTTAGATGTTATTAACGTTGACGACTTTGACCCTGCAGATTTATTAGCAGGCAAAGCTGCACGTAATAACACGGCAAAAAAGGCGAATGCTGCTTAACATATTAAGTTAACACAGCCAACAGCCCGCCTGTTGTGATCATCCAAACCAGCGCATAATGCGCTGGTTTTTTTTGTGCTATATATAATTGTAATGTACCCCAGCCAACACTCAGGCTCAGTAATAGCCACTCTATTTGAGCGACAAACAACAGATAGCTGCTAAGTGTTATCAAAAAGAACAAGCAACTTGGCATAAATTGGCTGATAAAAAACAGCCGCGATTGGTTATTTGCTTGAAAAAATAGCTGGTACTTATCATGTAGCTTGCCACAATCAAATTGCAGTGAGCTGGTAAACAACACCATAAAAGCGGCGGCTATCACACTAAATATAGCCTCTAAATCAGCACGCTCATTGAGCAAAGTAGTGATTGCCATAAATACACACAACAATAAAGCCACTCGCCATACTAGTACCCTGCTATGTTGCATAAAAAAGCTCAGCCAAAAAGTAGATAATGCATTGACCGATAACCGGTCGCTCAGCGAAAATGCTGGCAACAACATGCTCAGCGCAAATAATATAATAAAGCCACAGTGATAGGCTAACGGCGCTATATTAATCGGTAGCAAGACTAAAATAGCAGTAAATACTAAGCCATATATTAATGCTCTTGGCTTGTACAAACACAGTACACCGAGGCTAAACTGCTGTAACATAAACAGCACAAAATGGGGTGCTCGTAGCCACTGTGAATAGTTTAAATCCAGCGCAATTACAGCACTTGCTAGCAACCAGCCATTGCTTAAAACCAATAGTTTTATATCCATTAACTTAAGCCAGTTTGACCTTACAATAGTGCGTTGAAAGAGCCGCTGCTGACTATTTTGAATGGCTGATTTCATTGCACTGAGCATCACGCTTTGCAGTAATAGATACAGCCACGCCATTTGAGCGCCATATTGCGGCGCATCTATGCTGTCGATGATTTTGCCCAGACCTAAAAATAACAGCAAAATCATTCCAAGCATGGCTGAGCCAAGTACCACTAAAAATAATAAGCCGAAGTTTTTAAGTTGCTGTAGTAGTTGTGCCAGCTCAATTTTATAGGCCTGATAACGATACTGCATAAATGAGCGATATTGTGCAATCTCAAGCTTAATACCTAGCTTGCTCATAAGAGGACACACTCAAAGCCATGCTCGATAAACGGCGCCGGCTCATGGCAAGTGATAATGATTTGCCCATGCGCTTTATCTGCTAAATAATTATCTAGTAAACCAAGTAAATATATAATGCTGGCTTGATCAAGTGCCGCACAGGGCTCATCTAGTAACAAATACGGCGCACCGCGCATTAACGCTAAAATTAATTGGCACTTTTTTTGATTACCCGATGACAACGCATCAAAACGAGTCGCTAAAAAATCTGAAAAATTAAAGCCGCTGATAAGCGCTGTCGGCCAATCGCAGCCTAAACTGCTAACCGTTAAATTGATAATTTGTTTCGCGGTTAAAAACTCAGGCAGCGCGATGCGATCACTGGCAATTGCTACCTGTTTATAAGGCTCAGACAACACCTTGCCTGCAAATAATATCTGTCCACTTTGTGGTTGCTCAAGTCCAGCAAGCATCATTAGCAGCGTGGTTTTACCTTGACCGTTCGGCGCTTCAATACATACCCTCGGTGCTGTAAAGCTGATGCGATAATCTTTATATAGGATGTTTTGGGCAAATTGCTTGTGTAAACCACTAACTTCAATCATCACTTTCCTTTTATATGAGAGAGCCTTTTATATGAGTGAGTATTATAACGTAGGCTGTATTTTTAACGATACAGGCTTTGTAACACTTTGTTGCAGTTAAAATCAGCTAAAAACTTGCGTTAAAATAGGGTTAGGGCAACACTAAAACCGGTAAAAATATGATTAGATAACAATAAACCAAGGAATGTACTATGAACAAAAAATTGCAATTTGCCGCACTCGCCTGTGCAATCAGTATTGCCTTGAGCGGTTGTAGCCAATCAACCTCAACAACAGCCGTCACCACAGTACAGTCGCAGCAAACTCAGCAAGTTAGCACCTATAATGCTAAAACCTTCTTTGATACCACCGCAATTATGGGCAGTAGCTTTTCACCCAATGGCGATAAAGTACTGGTAAGCTCTGATGAAAGTGGTATTTACAGCTTGTATGAAGTAGATGCAAAAACAGGCAACAAAACCCGCTTAACCAATTTTCAGGATAGCACCTACCCTGTCCGTTACTTCCCAAATGATGAAAGGGTCCTCTTTACCAAAGATTCTGGCGGCAATGAGCGCTTTCACGTCTACGTCCGTGAACTTGACGGGTCAATAACAGATTTAACCCCCGGCGATGAAACCCGCGCAAGCTTTGCAGGATTTACAGAAGATAGCAGCGAGTTTTTTATTACTAGTAACCAGCGCGATGCTAAATTTATGGACTTATACCGCGTTGATAGTAAAACCTATAAAATCACCCCTGTTTATCAAAATACGCTTGGTTTAGATGTCGGAGCAATCAGCCCCGATGGCCGCTATATCGCACTATCTAAAAATAACACCAATAAAGACAGCGACACATTTATTCTCGATACCTATAAAAAGACCCTCAAACCACAGCTAATTTCAAAACACAATACACCAGCTCAATACACGCCTGAAACCTTCTCTGTTGATAGTAAATACTTATACTACTCAACGGATGCTAAAGGCGAGTTTTCACAAGTGTGGCGTTATGAGTTGGCCTCAGAGGAGCATAGCCCTGTATTAAAATATAATTGGGATGTCAGCTTCATTTATTTTTCTAAATCAGGGCGTTATCAAGTCAGCGGTGTCAATGCCGATGCCAGCACTAAAGTCACGGTGATTGATACCCAGTCAGACAAAGAGATTGCGATGCCTCAGTTACCCGCAGGTAACTTACGTGGTGTTAACTTTTCTGCAGATGAAAAAAGCATGGCGTTTTACTTAAATTCAGATACCTCGCCAAGTAACCTGTTTGTCTGGCAAGTGGGTAGTGATAAGGCACAGCAATTAAGTAATACTTTAAGCAAAGAGATAGATCAAAATGATTTAGTTGAAAGTACCATAGTGCGCTTTAAAAGCTTTGACGGTTTAGAGATACCCGGCGTACTTTATAAACCCAAGCAAGCCAGTAGCAATAATAAAGTGCCAGCGCTAATTTGGGTGCACGGTGGCCCAGGTGGCCAAAGCCGCACTGGTTACAGTGCAATGCAACAACATTTAGTCAATCATGGCTATGCTATTTTTGCGGTTAATAACCGTGGCAGTTCAGGCTATGGTAAAACCTTTTTTCATTTAGATGATAAAAAACACGGCACCGACGACTTACAAGACATTGTTTACGGTAAAAAACACTTACAAAGTTTAGATTGGGTCGATGCAGAAAAAATCGGTATCATAGGTGGCAGCTACGGTGGCTTCATGACCGCAGCAGCGCTTGCTTTTGAGCCTGAAGAATTCAAAGTGGGCATTAATATTTTTGGTGTCACCAACTGGGTAAGAACGCTCAACTCAATTCCACCGTGGTGGGAAAGCTTTAAAAAAGCGTTGTACGATGAAATGGGCGACCCTGCAACGGACGGCGAGCGTCATCGTGCAATCTCACCGCTATTCCATGCTAAGAATATCACCAAACCATTAATGGTTATTCAAGGCGCCAACGATCCGCGCGTATTACAGATAGAAAGTGATGAGTTAGTTGCCGCAGTGAAAGCCAATGGCGTACCGGTCGAATATGTATTATTTGACGATGAAGGTCATGGTTTTAGCAAAAAAGAAAACCGTATCAGTGCCTCCAACGCGTATCTAAACTTTTTAGATACCTACTTAAAAGAACGCTTTGGCCCACAAGGCTAATATATTAAAGCTGACTAGAAGTTTAATTATAAGCCTGTAATTCGTAAGCGTCTAGCAAAATGCACCTGCCAGTAACTCGTCAAAATGATTAAGCTATTTCCGAATTTCAATGAGGAGATAGCCATGAGAAAAACACGTAGCCTTGAACAGTGGCGCAGTATTATC
>NZ_JACJEW010000335.1:0-205 GCF_014164315.1 Pseudoalteromonas sp. SG44-1 | reverse complement strand
CAGGGACTTCTCACCCCGTCAAAAAAGATACCCAACACCTGACTGGCTCACCATCAATAAGGATTTAAAGCAGCACAAACATTTGACGTTGCAGTTAGTATTCGATGAAATGCGTGAGAAAGTCGGTGAGCCTTATTACAGCTATAGCCACTTCTGCCGCGCCTATCGGGAATGGGTGGGGAAACAACGGTTGTCGATGCGTCAG
>NZ_JACJEW010000334.1:0-205 GCF_014164315.1 Pseudoalteromonas sp. SG44-1 | reverse complement strand
CATCAAATGATTTAGATAACGGTTTAACATACCTACAAAAATGATAAAACGTGAACTCGGTTACGAGTGGCATTAAGCTTTGATCGGCAAAATCATTAAGAACACAAAAGTGATCATTATCGCGTGATTTTCGTGATCAAAGCTTAATGAGAATAAGCGATCAAAGTTAATGCCATTGGGTGATCAAAGCTGGTGAGAATATGCA
>NZ_JACJEW010000333.1:0-209 GCF_014164315.1 Pseudoalteromonas sp. SG44-1 | reverse complement strand
CAAATGTACCTGGCAATATTTGCTCAGCAAAATTGATTGGAATGAATTTATTTTGGCAGGATAAGTCTGGCTTGTAGTTGGCCATAACAATTTACCGTGGGTGAATAATATCTATTAGATCACAGCGGACAGGTAGATTCAAGGTTAGAAAACAATCAAGCCGAATATGTAAAATCAGTTCCTAGAAAGAGTAATTCTACAGCCTCAAC
>NZ_JACJEW010000332.1:0-214 GCF_014164315.1 Pseudoalteromonas sp. SG44-1 | reverse complement strand
ATGTAATCAATTGTTCCTGTTGACGAGCAACCTATTACAAATAATGTTAAAGCAAGTGTGATGAGTGATTTTATGAGCTTGTCCATAATCTATATCCATTTATTAATTGTGATTGCCATTGCTCATTTGCTTCAGCTTGTTCTGGCTGATTGTAAAAAAGCTCGCGTTGTTGGTTTTTAGTGGTGAATTCAGCGTCTTCTTCTGGGCCATGAGC
>NZ_JACJEW010000331.1:0-215 GCF_014164315.1 Pseudoalteromonas sp. SG44-1 | reverse complement strand
ATAGCCAACGCCTATCAGCTAACAGTGGATTTAGATCATTGGATCCGCCGTAGGATAAGAATGTGCTACTGGCGACAGTGGCGTAAACCTCGCACCAAAGTACGCAGTTTAATGAAATTGGGGGTCAGTGAGAGACTAGCCATAGCATGTGGTATCACCAGCAAGGGGCCTTGTCGAAGCTCAAAAACAAAAGGAATTAACATTGCGCTAGGCAA
>NZ_JACJEW010000330.1:0-221 GCF_014164315.1 Pseudoalteromonas sp. SG44-1 | reverse complement strand
GACTACCCAGAAAAGCCATTTGCAGAAATAAGCACAGCAAGAAAATGGGTGGCAGGGTTTGTAGATTGGTACAATAACGAGCATTTGCACAGCGGTATAAAATTTGTCACGCCAAATCAGCGTCATTCAGGTTTAGATAAAGAGATATTAGCCAAGCGTCAGCAGGTAAACGACGCAGCTAAATTGAATAACCCAAGTCGTTGGTCAGGAAAGTCACGAGA